>NZ_JBFAMU010000032.1:0-23165 GCF_040656655.1 Micromonospora sp. NPDC049799 | reverse complement strand
GCCTATTTCACTACGCTGGCTCGTCGCCGGCGTCGCCGCGGTGCTGGTCGCCCTGGTCGCGGGGGTGTCGTTCGGCGCGGTCAGCCTGCCGCCGGGCAGCGTCGCCGCCGAGCTGCTCAACCTCATTCCCGGCGTACGCCTCGACAGCGGGCTGACCGAGCGGGAGATCGCCATCGTCACCGAGCTGCGGCTGCCCCGGGTGGTGCTCGGCCTGCTCGTCGGTGGGCTGCTCGCCCTGGCCGGCGGCGCCTACCAGGGCGTGTTCCGCAACCCGCTGGCCGACCCGTACCTGCTCGGGGTGGCGGCCGGCGCCGGCCTCGCGGTCACGGTCGTGCTCACCCTCGGCGTCGGGGCGGGCGGTGCCCTGACCGGCCTGCCGGTCGGTGTCCCGCTGGCCGCGTTCGTCGGGGCGATCGGTGCGGTCGCCATGACGTACCTGCTGGGTGCCTCGTCCGGGCGTGGCCGCTCCCCGGCGACTCTCATCCTGGCCGGCGTGGCGGTCTCCGCGTTCCTCTCCGCCGGGCAGACCTACCTGTTGCAGCGCAACTCCGACAGCATCCAGCAGGTCTACTCGTGGCTGCTGGGGCGGCTCGCCACCGCCGGCTGGCACGATGTCCGGCTGGTCCTGCCGTACTTCCTGCTCACCGCCGTGGTCGTGCTCCTGCACCGCCGGGAGCTGGACGTGCTCTCCCTCGGCGACGACGAGGCGGCCAGCCTCGGCCTGCACCCGCAGCGCTCCCGCTACCTGCTCATCGCCGCCGCCTCGCTGGGCACCGCCGCCGCCGTCTCCGCCTCCGGCCTGATCGGCTTCGTCGGCATCATCGTGCCGCACGCCGTACGCCTGCTCGCCGGGTCGAGCTACCGGGTGATCCTGCCGCTGTCGCTGCTGTTCGGCGGCGCGTTCCTGGCGCTGACCGACGTGGTCGCCCGTACCGCCGCCGCCCCGGAGGAGATCCCGATCGGCGTGGTCACCGCCCTGCTCGGCGGCCCGTTCTTCGTCCTCGTCCTGCGTACCTCCCGGCGGATCCTCGGATGACCGCCCCGCTTCCGGCCGCGCCCGCCGTCGAGGTCCGCGACCTGCACGTCCGCCTGGACGGCGTGCCGATCCTGACCGGCGTCGACCTGACGGTCGCCGCCGGGGAGTGGGTCACCGTGATCGGCCCGAACGGCGCCGGCAAGTCGACCCTGCTGCGCGCCGTCGGCGGCCTGCTGTCCGCGTCGGGCGCCATCTCCCTCTTCGGTACGCCGAGCGAGGCGCTGCCCCGGCGCCACCGCGCCCGGGTCGTCGCCACCGTGGCCCAGTCCCCGGTCGTGCCGGCCGGCATGTCGGTGCTGGACTACGTGCTGCTCGGCCGTACCCCGTACATCCCCCCGCTCGGGCGGGAGTCCGCCGCCGACCTCGCCGTCGCGCACGACGTGCTGGACCGGCTCGACCTGACCGGCTTCCACGCCCGGGAACTGGCCACCCTCTCCGGCGGCGAGCGGCAGCGCGTCTTCCTCGCCCGCGCGCTCGCCCAGGGCGCCACGCTGCTGCTGCTCGACGAGCCGACCAGCGCGCTCGACATCGGCCACCAGCAGGAGGTGCTGGAACTCGTCGACCAGCTCCGCCGCGAGCACGGCCTGACGGTGCTGGCCACCATGCACGACCTCTCCATCGCCGGCGAGTACGCCGACCGCATGGTGCTGCTCTCCGACGGCCGGGTGGTCGCTACCGGCCCGCCCCGCGAGGTCCTGACCGAGGAGCACCTGGCCCGCTACTACCGCGCCACGGTCAAGGTCGTGTACGGCGACCACGGCCCCCTGGTAGTCCCCATCCGCCCTTCCTGACCCCCGCGCGAGGTGCCCTCGGGGCGGGGTGGGTGGTCAGCTGGCGCCGGGGATGGTCAGGGCGATGGTGTTGAAGAGGGCGCCCTGGGGGTCGCAGAGGGCGGCGTAGCGGCCCGCCGGGATGTCCCGGGGTGGGACCAGGATGGTGCCGCCCAGCTCCGACGCGCGGGCCGCCGCCGCGTCCGCGTCGTCCACGCCGAAGTAGACCGTCCAGTACGCGGGCGAGTCGGCCGGGACGTCGTCACCCAGGCGCGGCATCATCCCGCCCACGATGCGTTCGCCCAGCCGCCAGCCCGTGTAGGTGATCGGCCCCATCGGCTGGTCGTCGGGCCGCCAACCGAAGACCAGCTCGTAGAAGACCTTCGCGCCGTCCGGGTCGGGGGTGACCAACTCGGTCCAGCTCAGCGCGCCGGGCACGTCGAACACCTCGGCACCCGTCATGGCCATCGGCTGCCAGACGCTGAAACTCGCACCCGCCGGGTCGGCGAAGACCGCCATCCGACCCCGGTCGAACACCTCGAACGGCGGCACCACCACCTGGCCACCGGCCCGCTCCACGCGGCCGGCCACCAGGTCCGCGTCGTCGGTGGCCACGTACACCGACCAGATCGGCACCTGGTCGGGGATCGCCGGCGGGCCCACCCCCGCCACCGACCGGCCGCCGAGCAGGAAGACCGTGTAGCCGCCCGCCTCCGGCTCCGGGGTGATCCGCCCGGTCCAGCCGAACAGCTCGGGGTAGAAGCGCCGGGCGTCGGCCAGCCCCGGCGTGGCCAGGTCGGTCCAGCAGGGCGTGCCCGGCGGGACGGTGCTCACGTCGACCCCTCTCGGCGGGGGCGGCCACTCATCGGCACGCCCTGCCGGCATCGTGGCACCGCCGACCCGCCGTCCGGGGCGGGAACGGGCGAAACGTCAACTGAACCGGCGACCCCCGGCCGGCTCAGCCCAGCGGGTCGGGCAGCGGCGCGGTGTGCAGCACGGCGAGCCGGGACACGGCCCGGGTCAGCACCACGTACAGGCGGTGCAGGCCGCGCGGCTCGGCGGCCACGATCGCGGCCGGCTCGACCACCACGACGTGGTCGTACTCCAGGCCCTTGACCAAGGTCGCGGGCACCACCGTGACGCGCGCCGCGGACGCCGGGTCGTCAGCGGTCGCGGTCGGGATCCCGGCGGCGGCCAGCGCCGACCGCAGGCCCTCGACCGCGGCGTCCGCCGCGATCACACCCACCGAGCCGTCGTACGCCAGGGCCGCGTGAACCTCGAGCACCGTCGCGGACACCAGGTCGCCGACGGTACGCACGTCGAGCGCGCCGTCCCGGCGCAGCGACACGGCCGGGGGCACGTCGACGGCGAGCGCCGGCAGCAGCCGGTTGGCGAACGTGACCACGGCCGCGGGCACCCGGAAGCCGACGGTCAACGGCACCACGACGGCGTGCGGCTTGCCGAGGTGGCGCAGCGACTCCCGCCAGTCCGTCGCCGCCCACGGTGCGGTGCCCTGCGCCAGGTCGCCGAGAAGGGTGACCGATCCGTGCTCGCTGCGGCGGGCCAGCGCCCGGCACTGCATGGGGGAGAGGTCCTGCGCCTCGTCGACCACCACGTGCCCGTAGCCGGCCGGCCGCTCGATCAGGCCGGCAGCCTCGTCGACGAGCACGGCGTCGGCGGCGGTCCAGCGCATCGCCTTCGGGGTGCGTGCCGGCTTCGCCGGCCGGAGCAGGGCCAGTTCGTCGGGAGTGAGCAACCCGTCGGCCGCGGCGGCCAGCGCGTCCGGGTCGGTGAGCAGGCGGTGCACCAGCCCTTCCGGGGTGAGCGCCGGCCAGACCGCGTCGAGGAAACCGACCACCGGGCGGGACCTCCCCACCCGGCGCAGCCAGGCGTCGCCGGGTGACTCGGCCCGCCGGGCCTCGGCCTGCCGCTGCAGCAGGCTCACCACCCGTGCCCGCACCCGCTCCCGACCGGTGCCGTACGGCAGGCCCTCCCGGCGGGTCTCCTGGACGATCCGGTGCAGTGGCTCCAGGCCGATCCGCCAGCGGTAGGACCCGTCGGACATGACGATCGGCTCGGTCGGCTCGCCGATGTGCGCGTCCACCGCGCGCCGGAGCACCTCGGCCATCCGCGCGTCGTGCTTGACCGCCGCCACCACCGGGTCCTCGACCGCCCGCACCGGCACCCGCTCGACCAGGTCCTCCACCGTGGCCTGGTCGACCTCCACCTCACCGAGCGCCGGCAGCACCGCCGCGATGTACGACAGGAAGGCCCGGTTCGGGCCGACGATCAGCACGCCCGAGCGGCGCAGCCGCTCCCGGTGCAGGTAGAGCAGGTACGCGGCCCGGTGCAGGCCGACCGCCGTCTTGCCGGTGCCGGGAGCTCCCTGGACGCAGATCGAGTCGGCCAGGTCGGCCCGGACCAGCTCGTCCTGCTCGGGTTGGATGGTGGCGACGATGTCCCGCATCGGCCCGACGCGCGGTCGCTCGATCTCGGCGGTGAGGATCCGGCTGGCCGTACCCAGCTCCTCGCCCCGGTCCAGGTGCTCGTCCTCGAAGCTGGTCAGGTCACCGCCGTTGAAGCCGAAGCGCCGGCGGACGGCCACGGCCTGCGGTTCGCGGGCACTGGCCCGGTAGAACGACCGGGAGACCGGGGCCCGCCAGTCCAGCACCAACGGCTCGCCCCGCTCGTCGGTGACGTGTCGCCGACCGACGTGGTACGCCCGACCGGCGTGGTTGGCGTCCTCGTCGTGCGGTCCGCTCCCGGCCACCCCGCCGAAGTCGAGACGGCCGAAGAAGAGCGGCGTGGTCGGGTCGTCGGCCAGCTCGGCGACCCGCCGGGCCATGTGCCGGCCGAGCTGCTCGGCCGTGTACGCGTCCCCGGCGACCTTGTCGCCGGTGGCGAAGAGCGCCTCGGCGCGTTCGCGCATCCGGCGCAGCGCGGCGCGGGACTCCTTCAGATGCTCCCGCTCGGCGGTGAGCTCGGTGTCCAGTGACTGTTCATGGGCGTGCAGGGTCATCCTCGTGCCTCTCGAAGAAGAACTCTGCCGCTCGCGTGTCCGACCTGTCGGTCGGCGCGGGGACGTCCGCTGCGGTGCTACACACCTCGGCCGTCGGGCGGGAAGGAAGCAGTTTACTGCGGTCCCGGACACCGGCAACCGCATTTCCGCCGGTCCCGCCCGGGCGGGCTGGCCGGGTTTGGTCCCGCCCGCTACGCTCCGGTCCGACCTGATGATCCACTGTCGACCGCGTCGCACCGGACCCGGTGCCGAGTCGGAGGGCCGAGCATGGGGCTGGAGCTGCCCGCCGAGCTGACCGAGCCGTTGAGCTGGATCGGCCTGGAATGGCCGCAGGCCGACGAGGAACTGCTCTTCGCCGCGGGGCAACGCTGGCTGGAGTTCGGCCTGCACCTGCAGCAGGTCGCCGACCGGGCCGAGGCGGCGGCGCAGGCGGTCTGGCAGGCCAACGTCGGTGCGACCGTCGACGCCTTCCAGCAGTGGTGGCAACGGGACGACGGCCCACGGCTGCGGCTGCGGGAGGACGCGATCGCGGCGCAGCTCATCGGCGCGGCACTGATCGCCTTCGCGGCGCTGACCCTGGCCATGAAGATCGCCTTCTTCGTCCAGCTGGTGGTCCTGCTGGTGCAGGTGTCGATGGCGATCGCCGCCGCCGTACCGACCGCCGGGGCGTCGACGGCCGCCGTGCCGGGCTTCATCGCCGCGACGCGGATCGTCTGCCAACGCCTGGTCCGGATGCTCGTGGACCAGGTGCGGACGCTGCTCAAGGAGATCCTGGAGCGGGCGAAGAACCTCCTCAAGATCGTCCGGAGGCGGCCCGGTACGGCCCGGCCTCCGCGCACTCCCGGCCCCGACCCGACGCCGGTCGGCGCTCCCCCGGGTCGTGCGCTCACCGACGCCGACCGGGTGGCCCTGACCGACTACACCGGCCCCGGCTATCGGGCGATGAACCCCTTCCTGCGCGATCCCGGTAGGTACACCCCGGACGAGGCCGCCGCCCTCCAGGCCCGCGCCGACCGGGTCTCCGAGGCCCTCGCCAAGTTGCCCGAGCGGCCGGGGACCACCTACCGGGGCGGCCAGTACCCCGACGACCTGCTGGCCCGCTACGAACCGGGACAGGTCGTCACCGAACGCGCCTTCACCAGCACCTCCACCGATCCACGGGTGGCCCAGGGCGCGTTCGACGGCAACACCGTCATGGTCATCTCGGGCCGGAACGGGCGCGACGTCGCGCCGTACTCGGAGTACCCGGACGAGGCGGAGATCCTGTACGACCAGGCGACGAACTTCAAGGTGACCAGCAAGGCGTGGGATGCTGACCTCGGCAAGTGGGTCGTGACGATGGAGGAGATGTGAGCGGCGTGACGCCATCCCGGGAGCCGGTCAGCGACGAGGAGCGGGAGCGCGCGGCCCGCGCGGTCGAGCAGCTCAAGCGTGATCTCGCCGCCGCGTCCGACCGGCCGGCGCCGTCCCGTACCGACCCGGGGAAGTTCAGCGACCCGGTCGGCCTGGACCGCGACGGCAACTACCAGCGTCCGCTCGACGAGCGGGAGCGCGCACACCTCGACGAGGTCCGCCGCCGCGCCACCGAGGACTCCGGCGAGCGCTGACCGACGCGGCGGTTCCGCAGGCTACGGGGTTGGGTTGGCCACTCCGGTGCCGTCCCGCTGAGTCCGGGAACCGGGCCGGGGATACGGTCGGGGCATGGCTGAGCGCGTCGCACGCCCCCGGGTCGGACACATCCAGTTCCTGAACTGCCTGCCGATCTACTGGGGTCTGATGCGGTCCGGCGCCCTGATCGACGTCGACCTGCACAAGGACTCGCCGGACCGGCTGAGCGCCGCCCTCGTCGCGGGCGACCTGGACATCGGCCCGATCTCCCACGTCGAGTACCTGCGGCACGCCGACGATCTGCTGCTCCTGCCCGACCTCGCGGTCGGGAGCGACGGCCCGGTGCTGTCGGTCAACGTGGTCTCGACCCGGCCGCTCGACGAACTGGACCACGGCAAGGTTGCGCTCGGCTCGACGTCGCGGACCGGCGTGCTGCTCGCGCAGCTCCTGCTCGGCGAGCGGTACGGCGTGAACCCCGAGTACTTCCGCTGCCCGCCGGACCTCACCCAGATGCTGCTGGAGGCCGACGCCGCGGTGCTGATCGGCGACGTGGCTCTGCGCGCCCTCTACGAGGCGCCGCGCCGGGGCCTGGCGGTCACCGACCTCGGGCAGGCGTGGCGGGAGTGGACCGGTCTGCCGATGGTCTTCGCCGTGTGGGCGGTACGCCGTGACTTCGCCGCCGCCCACCCGGGGCTGGTCAAGGAGGTGCACGAGGCGTTCCTGCGCTCCCGGGACCTCTGCCTGGCCGAGCTGGACCAGGTCGCCGAGGCGGCGGCGCGCTGGGAACCGTTCGACGCGGAGACGCTGGCCTCGTACTTCCGGGTCCTGGACTTCTCCCTCGGCGAGCGGCAGGTCGCCGGCCTGCGGGAGTTCGCCCGCCGCGCCGCCGCCCTCGGTGCGGCCCCCGACCTCCCGCCCACCGGCCCGGAGTTCTTCGCCGGCTGATCGCCGCGGCGCGCTCGCGCGTCGGGGCGCGGGCCTCAGTTCGGGTCGCGGAGGAGGGCCTCGGTGATCTTCTCGCAGTTCTTCATGCCGTACTCGTAGCCCTTGGTGATCGGGTAGCGGACCATCACGCCCATCGTCCAGGTGTCACCGATGGCGAGGCAGTTGATGTGCATCTCCTGCTCGCGGGTGCGGTCGACCCAGCCGTTCTTGATCGCGATGGTCTTCTGCTCGGCGGCGGGGAACGCCTTGCGGATGCCGAAGTCACCCGTTCCGCGTACCTGCTTCATCTCGTTGAGCAGCCACTTCGTCCACTTCGGGCCGGCGGCCCGCCCGTCGGCGATGCACTGGCCGAGCCGCGCGGTGTCGCGGGGCGACAGGTTCGTCCGACTCCAGCCGCGGTCGGCGGCGACACTGCTGTCGGTCAGCTTGCACAGGGAGAGCAGTCGCTTGATCGAGGCCGACCGGCCCAAGGAGTTGTAGAACTGCTCGGTCCGGGTGTTGTCGCTGTCTCGAATGATCTTCGTGGCGTCGGCGAGCTTCCCCTCACTGGGGGTCTGTCCCGCGTCGGCGGCCCGGCGCAGGTAGTCGGCGACGATCCAGGACTTGATCAGCGACGCGGTGGTGCTGGTCTCGCCCATGTTGTCCGAGCCGATGATCTCGCCGGTGCGCCGATCCAGCACGCTCCACGAGTACCAGCCGTCGATGTCGAGGTCGAGGTCCTTCGCCGCGAAGGGCAGGGGTTCGAGCTCCGCCTCGGGCGACGGACTGGGCGCGGGGGTGGGGCGCTCCCTGCGGTCGGTGGGAGAGCCGGTGGAACGCTCGGCGGGGGCGACGGGCTCGCCCCAGCGGGCGGCGGCCGTGGACTCGAACGGCGACCCCGGCAGCAGGCGCAGGGACACGAGCACCAGTCCGATCAGGATGGCCGCGACCGCGATGAGCTTCCCCGGTGACGTCCCGCGGGACGGGGGCGCGGCGGCGCGGCGGCGGGCCATCAGAGCTTCCCGACCGGCTGCTGCGGCACCTTGAGGGCGGCGCCGGGCTGCGGGGTGACCAGTTGGCTGGCGACGCTCGCGCAGACCTGGGCGCCGTACGTGAGGCCGCTCTTCTGCGGGTAGCGCAGCATCACCGCGAGGCTCCACCGGTCGGTCACCGCGAGGCAGTTGACGTGCCAGTTGCCGTCGTAGCTCAGCGGCGTCCAGCCGTTCTTGATGCTGACCGGACCCTGGCTGGTGATCGACTCGGGCAGGCCGTCGATGATGCCCCAGCGGCCACCGCCAAAGCGCTGCTTCTGGTCCTTGGCGGCGGTGGTGCCCCGGACCTTGCTCATCTCGTCCAGCAGATAGGCGGTCCACTTCGGGCCGGCGGCCTTGCCGTCGCCGATGCAGTCACCGAGCCGGACCGCGTCGCGGGGGGACATCCGGGTGAAGCTCCACCAGCCGATGTAGCCGGGAACCTTGCCGGGGCCGGTGTCCGTCAGCCCGCAGGTGCCGACCATCCGCTTGATGGTGGCGGACTTGCCGACCGCCGCGTAGAGCGCGTTCGCCGCGTCGTCGTTGCTGTCCCGGATGGCGGTGGTGATGTTCTTCTTCATCGCCGCCGGGATCGGCTTGTCGCCCAGCAGCCGCAGATAGTCGGCAGCGAACCAGGACTTGATCATCGACTCGGTGGAGCTGGTCGCCGTCATGTTCTTCGAGCCGGAGATCGTGCCGGTCTCGCGGTCCAGGAGGGCCCAGGAGAAGAACTCGCCCTTGAAGTTCACCGACACCGTCCCGGCGGCCAGGGTCGGGGGCGGTGGCGCCTGGGGCGCGGGCGCCGCGACGCTCTCGGCGCCACCGCCGCTCCCGCCGTCGGCGCCGCCGTCGGCGAGCCGGGCGTACGCGGCGGGCACCACCAGGGCGCCACCGAGAAGGACCGCCACCACGGCGAGCACCAGGGTCACGCGGGATCGCATGAGTGGATGAGCTCCAGATGTCAGGGCCGGGGGGCCGGCTTCACGTTGTCCGGACGGATCGGTGGACCGCCGTGGGGCCGGGGGGCGGCCTCCGCTGGTGCTGGGGGGCGATCGTCGGGCGCCGATCGGTGTGCCGGGGGAAGTCTACGTCCGGATCGGTGCCACGCCAGGACCCGCCACCTGGCAACTTGCCATGAAGTCGGGATATAGGGCCGGTATGCGTTTTCTGGGGGGATTCATTTTTGCGCCGTGACCCAACTCATAGCCCTCACCGCTACCGGCCGTTGTCGGTCCATCACGGGTTCCGTTCCGGATTTCTTGTTACACCCTCTGGTGCGCGAAGTGGATAGCTGTAACACTTGTCCTCATGTATGGCAACGACTTCGGCGCCGAGGACACTGCCGGCGGCGGGCTTCTCGGAGAGGTCGAGGCGGCGGAGGCGGCGCTGCGCGAGGCGGCTGCCCGGGGGCGCCGTGCCGGCGCGGCCGGGCCGGACGAGGACCTGGCGGCGTACTTCGCCGAGGTCGTCGAGGCCGACCAGAAGATCGAACCCCGCGACTGGATGCCCGAGGGGTACCGGAAGACGCTGATCCGGCAGATCGCCCAGCACGCCCACTCCGAGATCATCGGGATGCAGCCCGAGGGCAACTGGATCAGCCGGGCCCCGTCGCTGAAGCGCAAGGCGATCCTGCTGGCCAAGGTCCAGGACGAGGCGGGCCACGGCCTCTACCTGTACGCCGCCGCGGAGACCCTCGGCATCAGCCGGGACGAGCTGGTCGACATGCTGCTCAACGGGCGGCAGAAGTACAGCTCGATCTTCAACTACCCGACGTTGACGTGGGCCGACGTCGGCGCAATCGGCTGGCTGGTGGACGGCGCGGCCATCGTCAACCAGGTCCCCCTCTGCCGCTGCTCCTACGGGCCGTACGCGCGGGCCATGATCCGGGTCTGCAAGGAGGAGTCGTTCCACCAGCGGCAGGGCTACGAGATCCTGCACACCCTGGCGCACGGCACCCCCGGGCAGAAGGCGATGGCGCAGGACGCGGTGGACCGCTGGTGGTACCCGTCGCTGGCGATGTTCGGCCCGCCGGACACCGACTCCACCCACTCGGCGCAGTCCATGGCGTGGAAGATCAAGCGCTTCTCCAACGACGAGCTGCGCCAGCGCTTCGTGGACATGTGCGTCGGGCAGGCCGAGGTGCTCGGGGTGACCATCCCCGATCCGGACCTGCGCTGGAACGACGAGCGCCAGTCGTACGACTACACCCAGCCCGACTACGACGAGCTGATGCGGGTGATCAAGGGCGACGGCCCGTGCAACCGGCAGCGGATGGAACACCGGCGCCGCGCCCACGACGAGGGCGCCTGGGTCCGGGAGGCCGCCGCGGCGTACGCCGCCAAGCGGACCGCGACGAAGGAGAAGGTGGCGGCGTGAGCAGCCAGGAACACACCCCGCTCTGGGAGGTCTTCGTGCGGGCCCGGCGTGGGCTGTCGCACACCCACGTCGGCAGCCTGCACGCGCCGGACGCGGAGCTCGCCCTGCGTAACGCCCGTGATCTCTACACCCGCCGGCAGGAGGGCGTGTCGATCTGGGTGGTGCCGGCGAGCGCGATCACCGCGTCGAGCCCGGACGAGAAGGACGCCTTCTTCGACCCGGCCGCCGACAAGGTGTACCGCCACCCCACCTTCTACGAGGTGCCAGAAGGCGTGGCCCACCTGTGAGCGCGAGGAGTGAGCCGGGTTTGCGAGCCCCGCAGTCGCGAACGGAGACGGCGCTGTGAACGGTCCCTTCGACTTCGTCCTCGCGCTCGGCGACGACGCGCTGATCGCGGCGCAGCGGCTCAGCGAGTGGTCGACCCGCGCGCCGGAGATGGAAGAGGACATCGCGCTGTCCAACATCGCCCTCGACCAGCTCGGCGCGGCGCGGCTGCTGCTCACGTACGCGGGGGAGCTGGAGGGCGCCGGCCGGGACGAGGACGCGCTGGCGTTCCTCCGGAGCGACCGGGAGTTCCGCAACTGCCTCCTGGTCGAGCTGCCCAACGGCGACTTCGCGGTGACCATGGCGAAGCTGCTCTTCCTGTCGGCGTACCAGCTTCCGCTCTACACGGCGCTGGCCGGGTGCGGCGACGAGCGGCTGGCCGCGATCGGCGGGAAGGCCCGTAAGGAGTCGGCGTACCACCTGGACCACAGCTCGCTGTGGGTGAAGCGGCTCGGCGACGGCACCGAGGAGTCGCACCGCCGGATGCAGGCGGCCGTGGACGAGGTCTGGCCCTACACCCACGAGCTGTTCACGGCGGACCCGGCGGCGCCGGTCGATCCGGCCACCCTGCGGGCCGACTTCGACGCCGTGGTGTCGACCGTGCTCGACGAGGCGACGCTGGCCCGGCCGGAGACGACCTGGGCGCCGGGCGGCGGTCGGGACGGCGTGCACACCGAGCACCTGTCGTACCTGCTGGCCGAGATGCAGGTGCTGCACCGCGCCCATCCCGGGGCGCGGTGGTGACCGATCCCAGGGCGGCCGTCGCGGCGGTGGTGGACCCGGAGATCCGGGTTATCACCATCGACGAGCTGGGCATCCTGCGGTCGGTGGACGAGGACCCGGCCACCGGCCGGGTCGTCGTCACCATCACCCCCACCTACACCGGCTGCCCGGCGATGGACGTGATCCGGTCCGACATCCGTCGGGCGCTGGCCGCTGCCGGGCACCTCGACGCCGAGGTCCGCACGACCTACAGCCCGGCCTGGAGCACCGACTGGATCTCCGAGGAGGGCCGGGCCAAGCTGGCCGCCGCCGGCATCGCACCACCGGCCCCGGTCCGGGCCGGCAACGTCGTTCCGCTGACCCTCGCGGTCCGTTGCCCGCGCTGCGGCTCCCCGGAGACCGAGCAGATCAGCCGCTTCGGTTCCACCGCGTGCAAGGCGCTCTGGCGCTGCCGCTCCTGCTCCGAACCCTTCGACCACCTGAAGGCGCTGTGACTGTCACCATCACCCGCCCGGTCCGTCGCCGGCCGGTCTTCCACCCGCTGCCCGTCGCCGCGGTCGACCGGCTCACCGCCGACGCCGTGGCGATCACCTTCGCCGTGCCGGAGGAGCTGCGGGAAACCTTCGCGTTCTCCGCCGGCCAGCACCTGACCGTCCGGCGTGCCGGTGAGGGCGGGGAGGACGTGCGGCGCTCGTACTCCATCTGCTCCACTCCGGACGAGCTGGCGCGGCACGGCCGGCTGCGGATCGGGGTGCGCGAGATCCCCGGTGGCGCGTTCTCCGCGTTCGCCTGCGGCGCGCTGCGCGGCGGCGACACCATCGAGGTGATGCCCCCGCTGGGGCACTTCACCACGGCGTTCGCGCCGGACCGGGTCCGCCACTACGGCGCGGTCGTCGCCGGTTCCGGCATCACCCCGGTGCTGTCGCTGGTCGCGACCGCCCTGGCCGTCGAGCCGGCCAGCACGTTCACCCTGGTGTACGGCAACCGCACGGCGAACACCGTCATGTTCGCCGAGGAACTGGCCGACCTGAAGGACCGGTACCCGACCCGGCTGCACCTGGTGCACGTGCTCTCCCGGGAGCAGGGTGAGTCGCCGCTGCTGTCCGGGCGGATCGACGCCGAGCGGTTCGGTCGGCTGCTGGAGACCATCGTGCCCGGCGAGGCCATCGAGGAGTGGTTCCTCTGCGGCCCGTACGGCATGGTGGTGGACGCCCGGGAGGTCCTGACCACGCGGGGAGTCCCGGAGTCCGCGGTGCGGACCGAGCTGTTCCACGTCGACGCGCCGCCGGAGCCGGTGCGCCGCCCCGGTGACACCCCGGGAGCCGGCGCCGAGGTGACGATCGTGCTGGACGGCCGGTCCTCGACCTTCACGATGGGCCGCGAGGAGCGGGTGCTGGACGCGGCGCTGAAGGTGCGCGGCGAGCTGCCGTACGCCTGCAAGGGTGGCGTCTGCTCGACGTGCAGGGCCAAGGTCGTCGACGGCGCGGTGACCATGGCGCGCAACTACGCGCTGGAGCCCGACGAGGTGTCCAACGGGTACGTGCTGACCTGCCAGTCCAGCCCCACCACGGATCGGCTGACCATCGACTACGACGCGTAGAAACCCCGCCATCCGCGTGATCTTGCACTTCCTGCCTTGACATCCCGCGCATATCGGGGCGAACAGGGGACCCAAAGTGCAAGATCGCGGAGGTGGCGGTGGGCTGGACGACAGAGGACGGCACCCGTGGGCTGACGCTTCGGGGGCGACGTAGGCTCGGAGGCGTGACGGTGAGCCGGGAGATCGACGACATCCTGCAGCGTGGCGCGGACGGCGGGCGGATCACGCCCGAGGAGGCCCTGCTGCTCTACACCGAGGCGCCCTTCCACGCCCTGGGCGAGGCGGCCGACGCGGTCCGTCGGCGGCGCTATCCGGACAACATCGTCACGTACCTGATCGACCGCAACATCAACTACACGAACGTCTGCGTGACGGCGTGCAAGTTCTGTGCCTTCTACCGTGCGCCGAAGCACAAGGAGGGCTGGACCCACCCGACCGAGGAGATCCTGCGCCGCTGCGGCGAGGCGGTGGAGCTGGGCGCGACCCAGGTCATGCTCCAGGGCGGGCACCACCCGGACTACGGCGTCGAGTACTACGAGGAGTTGTTCTCCTCGGTCAAGCAGGCGTACCCCCAGTTGGCCATCCACTCGATCGGCCCGAGCGAGATCCTGCACATGGCCAAGGTCTCCGGTGTGAGCCTGGACGAGGCGATCTCCCGGATCAAGGCCGCCGGCCTGGACTCGATCGCCGGCGCCGGCGCGGAGATGCTGCCGGAGCGACCCCGTAGGGCGATCGCGCCCCTCAAGGAGTCCGGCGAGCGCTGGCTGGAGGTCATGGAGCTGGCCCACCGGCAGGGCGTCGAGTCGACCGCCACGATGATGATGGGCACCGGCGAGACGGCCGCCGAGCGGATCGAGCACCTGCGGATGATCCGCGACGTGCAGGACCGTACGCGCGGCTTCCGGGCCTTCATCCCGTGGACGTACCAGCCGGAGAACAACCACCTCAAGGGCCGCACCCAGGCCACCACCCTGGAGTACCTGCGGCTCGTCGCCGTGGCCCGGCTGTTCTTCGAGACCGTGCCGCACCTGCAGGCGTCCTGGCTGACCACCGGCAAGGACGTCGGGCAACTCGCCCTGCACATGGGAGTGGACGACCTCGGCTCGATCATGCTGGAGGAGAACGTGATCTCCTCGGCCGGCGCGCGGCACCGCTCGAACCTGCACGAGCTGATCGGCATGATCCGCTCGGCGGACCGGATCCCGGCCCAGCGGGACACGCTCTACAACCGGCTCGCGGTGCACCGGACCCCGGCGGACGACCCGACCGACGAGCGGGTCGTGTCGCACTTCTCCTCCATCGCCCTGCCCGGCGGTGGCGCCGGGAAGACCCTGCCGCTGGTCGAGGCCCGCTGATCCCTCCGACCCGGGCGTCCCACGGTCCATCAACGATCGATCACTCTACGTGATCATCGCTGATGGACCGTTTGGTCATCCTGGCAGGTCCGCAGATATCGATTCGATGAACGTTGTGTCGATTCCCGTTGGCCGCGCGGGATGACAACCACCATCAATCCGGACAATCCTTAAGTCGTCCTTAGATCGGCAGGCCGACCCGCCGTGCGATGGGGCTGGCGGCGATGATCGCGGACCGCTAACGTCCCCGCCCGTACGTTTCCTTCACCCCAACGGGGGGGCCTTTCATGATCTTCGGTAACCGTGCTGCCGCGTACCTGGGCGCCGGCGCCGCCGGGCTGGTCGCCGCGGGCGCGTTCGCCGCGCCGGCCCTGGCCGACAACACCGCGGACCTCGCCATCAAGGCGACCGGCACCACGATCGCGGTCGGCGCGCCGGGCAAGTTCGCCAGCGTCTCGCTGCTGAACAAGAGCGCCGTCGACGCCAAGGGCGTGCTGGTCGGCCTCGACATCAGCAAGCTGGACACCAAGCTCGTCGACATCAACGAGAGCGGCTGCAACACCCGCGAGGACGGCTGGATCCTCTGTGGCATCGAGGGCGACACCATCGGTGCCGGTGAGGACGTCGACTGGGCCTTCCCGCTGACCCGCAAGGGCGACGGGACCGGCCCGGCCGGTTCCATCAGCGCGCTGATCCTGCACGAGGGCGACGACCCCGACGAGTCCAACAACCTGGTGACCGTCGACGTCAAGGTCGAGGGCACCGGGCCGGACCTCTCGGTCGTCGCCGACGACGTGCGCAAGGCGGTCAAGGTCGAGGGTGGCTCCATCACCCAGGTCGGTGACCTCCAGGCCGGTAACACCGGCCAGCTCATCTACAGCGCGTTCAACCAGGGTGACCAGGCCACGACCGGTCTCCGCATCTCCGTGAAGCTGCCGAAGGGCGCGACCTTCGCGGAGAAGGAGGAGGACTGCACCTACAACGACGCGATGACTGCCCTGACCTGCCAGTACGAGGCCGTTCTGGTCCCGGCTTCGCAGGACAAGGACGGTGACAAGCTCTTCGCGGGTGCCCGCTTCTACAACCTGGTCAAGGTCGACGCCGGCGTCAAGCCGAGCAGCCTGACCGGTGGCGAGGTCACCATCGACCCGCTGTGGAAGGAGGGCGCCGCGGCCAGCAACGCGACCAAGGCGACCACCTCCAACCTGCCGCAGAACGCCGAGGGCGTGTCCGACAAGGACGTGGACGCCAGCGACAACACCGACGACTTCTCCGTGATCGTGGCCGGCAAGGGCGGCACCGGTGGCGGCGACAACGGTGGCGGTCTCCCGGTCACCGGCCCGCAGGCCGGCCTGATCGGCGGGATCGGCGGCGCGGTGCTCCTCGCCGGTGGTGTGATGTTCATGGTCGCGCGCCGTCGGCGCATCGTCCTGGTGACGCCGGGCGACGAGAAGTCGGCGGTCTGACCGCTGTCCTCCATCGACCCGCGAGGGTCGTTCACATAAATGCACGGCAGTACGGGCGGGATGGGTCACCATCCCGCCCGTACTGTGTCCCTGCGAGGACGCGGGCGCGGTCCTCAAGCCCGGCCAGTTCTACACCGCCGACGTCCGCGTAACCGTGGGCGAGGACGTCATCTCGCCGGTGCTCCGGCCGGGCTTCGTCTTCGCGGTTGGCCTCGACGGGGCGGAGGGCCGGCCGGAGGAGCAGCCGGAGGTCGCGAGCAGCGCCCAGCGGCGGACCTTCACCGGGGTCGACCCGGTGGACAACGGCGCGCAGTTCGACGTCTTCGTCGACCTGACCGCGCAGCCCACTCCCGACCCGACGCCGAGCGGGGAGCCGACGGCCGGCCCGACCGCCACGCCCACGGTCGTCCCGACCACGCCCGGCGCCTTAAGGAGGGGCCCTTCCTCTACCGGAGGCGTTAGGAAGGGGCCCTTCCTTCGGTTTCGGCGGGGGCTGGCAGAGTGGAGGGGTGAGCCGTACCCCGCAGGGCCAGCGCGCCAGCCTGGACAAGCAGCCGCACGAGGTCGCGGCGATGTTCGACGGTGTGGCCGCCCGCTACGACCTGACCAACACGGTGATGACGGCCGGCCGTGACCGGGCGTGGCGCCGGGCCACCCGGGAGGCGCTCGGACTGCGCCCCGGAGAGCGGGTGCTCGACGTCGGCGCCGGCACCGGCGTCTCGACCGAGGAACTGTCCCGGTCCGGGGCGTGGGCGGTCGGCGCCGACCTTTCGCTGGGCATGCTGCGTGCTGGCAAGGGCACCCGTCCCGAGGTGCCGCTGCTCGCCGGCGACGCGCTGCGGCTGCCCTTCGCCGACGGTGTGTTCGACGCGGTGACCATCTCGTTCGCGCTGCGCAACGTCGTCGACACGGAGGCGGCGCTGCGGGAGTTCGCCCGGGTCACGCGCCCTGGAGGCCGGCTGGTGGTGTGTGAGCTGAGCCATCCCACCAACCCGGTGTTCCGTACGGCCTACCTGTCGTACCTCATGCGGTGGCTGCCGACGGCGGCCCGGGTGGTCTCCAGCAATCCGGACGCGTACGTGTACCTGATCGAGTCGATCCGGGCGTGGCCGGACCAGGCCGCGCTGGCGCAGCGCATCCAGGCGGCCGGCTGGGGCCGGGTGGCCTGGCGGAACCTGACCGGTGGCCTGGCGGCGCTGCACCGGGCCGTTCGCGACTGATCACTTCCGGTCATCGGGCAGCGACGCTATCTTCGGGAATGCGCCGCTTTAGTCCAGTTTGTTCCGTAGGCTGCCCTCCATGACGGGACCAAACCGGACGGACCCCCCGGTGGCGACCGACGACGACGCCGCGGAACTCATCGCGCAGCTCAAGGAGCTGGCCGGTGCCGATCCGGCCGACGTCCGTCAGGTTGTGGCCGAGGTGCTCGCCGCGCTGGACCGCGCGGCCGGCGGAGCCCTCCGCGAGCACCTCCCGGAGGCGATCCGGGCCGATGCCGGTCTGGACACCACCGCGCGGGCGCGCCGCTGACCCCGAAGTGGACGTCGACCGGCCTGTTTCCGGCAAGTTAGGTACCCCTCACCGGGCACCGGTGTAACGCCGGTCATAGACTCCTCAGCGTCTGGCTTGTGAAGCATTTCACGAGCGTGCGGGAGGAGGCGCGAGATGACCTCGGTGGAGAACGACGCCGACGTGATCGTCGTGGGCGCCGGTCCCGGTGGGTCGGCTACCGCGTACCACCTGGCCCGGCACGGCGTACGGGTGCTGCTGCTGGAGAAGACCGAGTTTCCCCGGGAGAAGGTCTGCGGCGACGGGCTGACCCCCCGCGCGACGCGGCAGCTCATCCGGATGGGCGTCGACACGTCCCCGGAGGCCGGCTGGTTGCAGAACCGCGGCCTGCGGGTCATCGGCGGCGGCGTCCGGCTGGAGCTGGACTGGCCCGATCTCGCCAGCTACCCCAACTACGGCCTGGTCCGCACCCGGCTCGACTTCGACGACCTGCTCGCCCAGCGGGCCCTCGCCGCCGGCGCGAAGCTGCGCACCAGCGTGAACGTCATGGGTCCGGTGCTCGACGCCGACGACCGGGTGATCGGCGTGACGGCCGAGGTCGGGCCGGACAAGGAGCCGGCCACCTTCCACGCCCCGCTGGTCGTCGCGGCGGACGGCGTCTCCGGCCGGTTCCCGCTGGCCCTCGGGCTGGCCAAGCGCGAGGACCGACCGATCGGCGTGGCCGTGCGGCGCTACTACCGCTGCGAGGCCAAGCACGACGACAACTACCTGGAGTCCTGGCTGGAGCTGCGCGGCCGGGACAGCGACGCCCTGCTCCCCGGGTACGGCTGGATCTTCGGCCTCGGGGACGGCCGGGTCAACGTCGGCCTCGGCGTGCTCAACTCGTCGTCGGCGTTCGGCAAGACGAACTACCGCCGCCTGCTCACCGACTGGCTGGCCAACACGCCGCCCGAGTGGGGCATGACCGACGAGACGAACGCGGAGGGGCCGATCCTCGGCGCCGCGCTGCCGATGGGCTTCAACCGGGTGCCGCACTACACCCGCGGGGTGCTGCTCGTCGGCGACTCCGGCGGCATGGTCAACCCGTTCAACGGTGAGGGCATCGCGTACGCGATGGAGTCCGGCGAGCTGGCCGCGGAGATCGCGGTGCAGGCCCTCGCGCGGCCGGCCGGTCCGGAGCGGGAGCGCGCGCTGATGGCGTACCCGACCGAGCTGAAGGCGCGCTTCGGCGGCTACTACCGGCTCGGCGGCATCTTCGTGAAGCTGATCGGCCGTCCCGAGGTGATGCGGATGGCGACCAAGCACGGCATGCCGCACCCGATGCTGATGCGCTTCGTGCTCAAGCTGCTGGCTAACCTGACCGACCCGCGCGGCGGGGACGCGATGGACCGGGTCATCAACGCGATGACGAAGGTGGCACCAGCGGTATAGACGTCCTGTTCAGGGCCGCTTCCGGCCCCGGGCACGGTACAAAGATCGACCCCCGCTGACGGTCGTCACGAGGGACGTGAATAGTGTGATTTTTGTCAAGCACCAGGGGCAGGGAAGGACGAGCAGGAGAAAAGATGTCGCTCTCGCCTTACGCACCGATCATCGGGCTGTTCGCCCTCGCCACGGGGTTCGCGCTGTTCTCCGTGGCCGCCGCCCGGCTCACCGGCCCCCGGCGCTACAACAAGGCCAAACTCGAGGCGTACGAGTGCGGCATCGAGCCCAGCCCGCAGCCCGTCGGCGGCGGCCGGTTCCCGGTCAAGTTCTACCTGACGGCGATGCTCTTCATCGTCTTCGACATCGAGATCATCTTCCTCTACCCCTGGGCGGTCTCGTTCGACGCCCTGCCGATCTTCGGCTTCGTGGAGATGGTCCTGTTCATCGTCGCGGTCTTCGTCGCCTACGCCTACGTCTGGCGGCGCGGCGGCCTGGACTGGGACTGAGGGAGAGACTCAGATGGGTATCGAGGAGAAGCTCCCCGCCGGTGTCCTGCTCACCTCGGTGGAGAAGCTCGTCAACTGGTCGCGAAAGTCGTCGGTCTGGGGCGCCACGTTCGGCCTGGCCTGCTGCGCGATCGAGATGATGGCCGCCGGTGGCCCGCACTACGACATGGGCCGCTGGGGTATGGAGGTCTTCCGGGCCTCGCCCCGGCAGGCCGACCTCATGATCGTCGCGGGTCGGGTGAGCCAGAAGATGGCCCCGGTGCTCCGCCAGATCTACGACCAGATGGCCGAGCCCCGCTGGGTGCTGTCGATGGGCGTCTGCGCCAGCAGCGGCGGCATGTTCAACAACTACGCGATCGTCCAGGGCGTGGACCACATCGTCCCGGTCGACATGTACCTCCCGGGGTGCCCGCCGCGGCCGGAGATGCTCATCGACGCGGTGCTCAAGCTCCGCGAGAAGATCATGTACGAGCCGCTGGGCGCGAACGGCCGCAAGATGCTCCAGGCCCGCCAGGAGCGCGGTGACGTCCCGGTCGTGCCGTACGGCTCGATGCCGTCGTCGTACCGCAGCGACAAGGCCCGGCGCGCCGAGTGGACGAGGGCGGTCCGCGAGGGGCGCGAGGAGCAGCTGCGGATCGAGAACTGGATGAAGGCCCAGAACCACCTGCACGAGCACGGGGGTGTGAAGTGACCGCGCCAAACGACGGGGGCGTGCCGGTACCGGTGACGCCGGCGGGCGCCACCAGCGGCGCGCCGGCCGAGTACCCGCCGGCCAGCCCGGCCGGTCGCGGCATGTTCGGCAACCAGGGCTCCGGCGACGTCTCCGGCTACGGCGGCCTGGTCCGTCCGCGCCGCGCGATCGAGGACGCGGCCCGGCCGTACGGCGGCTGGTTCGACGAGGTCGCCGACGCGCTGGAGGAGGCGTACCCGGCCTTCGGCGAGGCGATCGAGAAGGTCGTCGTCGACCGGGGCGAGCTGACCCTGCACGTACGCCCGGAGCGGATCGCCGAGGTGTGCCAGGTGCTGCGGGACGACCTGGCGCTGCGCTTCGAGCTGTGCTCCTCGGTGTCCGGCGTGGACTACCTCGGCGCGGACGAGCGCCGGCTGCACGCCGTCTACCAGCTCACCTCGATGACGTACCGGCGCCGGATCCGGCTGGAGGCCGCGGTCTCCGCCGAGGATCCGCACCTGCCGAGCGTCACCGCCGTCTACCCGACCGCCGACTGGCAGGAGCGGGAGGCGTACGACATGTTCGGCATCGTCTTCGACGGCCACCCCAACCTCACCCGGATCCTCATGCCGGACGACTGGGAGGGCCACCCGCAGCGCAAGGACTACCCGCTCGGCGGCGTGCCCGTCGAGTACAAGGGCGCCGAGATCCCGCCGCCGGACCAGCGGAGGTCGTACCAGTGACAACGTCGAACTACGCCACCGAGCGCGAGACCACCGAGGGCCGCGTCTTCACGGTCACCGGCGGGGACTGGGACGAGGTCGTCTCCGGCACCGACCCGATCAACGAAGAGCGCATCATCGTCAACATGGGTCCGCAGCACCCGTCGACGCACGGCGTGCTCCGGCTGATCCTGGAGCTGGAGGGCGAGACGGTCCGCGAGGCCCGCTCGGTCGTCGGCTACCTGCACACCGGCATCGAGAAGAACCTCGAGTACCGCAACTGGGTCCAGGGCTCGACCTTCGTGACCCGGATGGACTACCTGTCGCCGCTGTTCAACGAGACGGCGTACAGCCTCGCGGTGGAGAAGCTGCTCGGCATCGAGGAGCAGATCACCGAGCGGGCCACCACCATCCGGGTGCTCATGATGGAGCTGAACCGGATCTCGTCGCACCTGGTCTGGCTGGCCACCACGGCCATGGAGCTGGGCGCGATCAACATGATGCTGTACGGCTTCCGCGAGCGGGAGTACATCCTCGAGATCTTCGAGATCATCACCGGCCTGCGGATGAACCACGCGTACGTCCGGCCGGGCGGCGTCGCCCAGGACGTGCCGGACCAGGCGATCGTCAAGATCCGCGAGTTCCTCAAGCTGCTGCCGAAGAAGCTCAAGGAGTACGAGGACCTGCTCTCCGGCCAGGTGATCTGGCTGGAGCGGACGCAGCACGTGGCGGTGCTCGACGTGACCGGCTGCCTCGCGCTCGGCGTGACCGGCCCGGTCCTGCGGTCCGCCGGTCTCGCCTGGGACCTGCGCAAGACCATGCCGTACTGCGGCTACGAGACGTACGAGTTCGACGTGCCGACGCACGCCGACGGCGACGTCTGGGGCCGGTACCTGGTGCGTCTCGCCGAGATCCGGGAGTCGCTGAAGCTGGTCGAGCAGGCGGTGGACCGGCTGAAGCCGGGCCCGGTGATGGTCGCCGACAAGAAGATCGCGTGGCCGGCGCAGCTCGCCATCGGCGTCGACGGCATGGGCAACTCGCTGGAGCACGTCGCCAAGATCATGGGTCAGTCGATGGAGTCGCTGATCCACCACTTCAAGCTCGTCACCGAGGGCTTCCGGGTGCCGCCGGGCCAGGTCTACGTCGGCATCGAGTCGCCCCGCGGCGAGCTGGGCGTGCACGCCGTCTCCGACGGTGGCACCCGGCCCTACCGGGTGCACTACCGGGAGCCGAGCTTCATCAACCTCCAGGCCCTCCCGGCGATGGCCGAGGGCGGCCTGATCGCCGACGTGATCGCCGGTGGCGCCTCGCTGGACCCCGTGATGGGTGGTTGTGACCGATGACTGTTTTCACGGACGAGACCCGGGAGCGGGCGCGGGAGATCGTCGCCCGCTACCCGGCCGACCGGTCCCGCTCGGCGCTGCTGCCGCTGCTGCACCTGGTGCAGGCGGAGGAGGGCTACGTCTCGCCGGCCGGTGTCGCGTTCTGCGCCGAGGTGCTGGGCCTCAACAAGGCCCAGGTCGGCGCGGTGGCGACCTTCTACACGATGTACAAGCGCCGGCCGACCGGTGACTACCTGGTCAGCGTCTGCACCAACACGATGTGCAACGTGCTCGGCGGCCAGGAGGTCTACGACACCCTCGCCGAGCACCTGGGCGTCGGGCACGACGAGACCACCGCCGACGGGACGATCACCCTGGAGCACGCCGAGTGCCTCGCGGCCTGCGACTACGGCCCGGTGATGACCGTCAACTACGACTTCTTCGACAACGTGGACCCGGGTACCGCAGTCGGCGTCGTCGACGAGCTTCGCGCGGGTGGCCGGCCCATGCCGACCCGCGGCGCCCGACTCTGCACGCTCAAGGAGATGGCCGTGCAACTCGCCGGCTTCGCCGACGAGCGTGACGGCGCGGTCGCCGACGGCGGGCCGGGGGAGCCGACCCTGCGGGGCCTGCGCCTGGCCGAGCAGCACGGCATCTCGGTGCCGGGCTTCGACCCGAACACGCCCATCCGCAGCAAGGCCGAGTCCGACCAGGCCGCCGCCGAGGCGAAGGCGAAGGCCGAGGCCGCTAAGCCGGCCGCCGCGCCCGCCGTCGCCCCG
>NZ_JBFAMU010000031.1:0-23277 GCF_040656655.1 Micromonospora sp. NPDC049799 | reverse complement strand
CCCGCGCCCCGCGCCCCGCGCCCTTGATCGTGCTCCAACCATGATGTTGTGGCCTCGCGGCTGTCGCGAGCCCACTACTTCCGCGATGTTGCGCGATCTTGGAGGCCCGACCCCCGGGCCGATCAGACAGGGCGGGACAGGCGGGCGAGGATCGCCTCGGCGAGGCGTTCGGGGGCGCCGTCGGCGTACCCGAGGAAGAGCGAGGGCTCGGTCAGCTCCAGCTCCACCAGCACCGGCGCGCCGTCGGCACCCGGAATCAGGTCCACCCGGGCGTAGAGCAGCCGCTCCGACCCGCCTGGGACCGCCGCCAGGGTCTTCTCCGCCACCGCCAACTCCTCGGCGCCCGGGTCGCGGGCGCTGATCTCCTCGGCCTTGTAGAGCCCGTCGGTGCCGAGGTCGGGCCCGGTGAGCATCGGACCCTTGCGGATCGCGTGGCTGAATCGGAGCCCGTCCGGGGTGGCCAGGAAGAGCAGCGCGGTCTCGCCGGCCGTGTCGACCGCGTCGAGGTACGGCTGCACCATGGTCATCCGGCCGGCGTCGCCGAGGCGCCGCACGTGGGCGTACGCGAGGTCGCGGTGCTCCGGGTCGGCCAGGTCGTAGCGGCCGGTGTCCTGGCTGCCGGCGCTGACCGCGGGCTTGATCACGTACTCGCCACGGTCGGCGGGCAGGACCCACGTCTCCCCCGGCGCCACCCACGAGGTGGGCACGGTGGGAACCCCGGCGGCGGACAGCTCGTCCAGGTAGCGCTTGTCGGTGTTCCATCCCACCACGTCGGCCGGGTTGGCCAGGGCCGGCACGTTGCCCGCCCAGGTGACGAACTCGTCCCGGCGGGACATGTAGTCCCAGGGCGAGCGGAGCACCGCCAGGTCGTAGCGCGACCACTCGACGGCCGGGTCGTCCCAGACGACAGCGTCGGCGGCCACACCGCGCGCCGCGAGCGGGCCGATCACGAGGCGGTCGTCCGCCTCCAGGTCGGCCAGTTCGGCGCAGGTCACGAGAGCGACCCGGGGTTCCCCCCGGGTCGACTGGTGGTAACTGGACAATTTATGTGTCAGCGGGACATCGTGCGCCGGGCCATCGACCGCCAGAGGTCGTTGCTCGGACGCATCTGGTCCATGAGCTCACGCTCCCAGGCGTTCTCGACGGTGACCCCCGCCTTGGCGCACGCCTGCCGTGCGACGACGGTGTCGTCGGCGAACTGGTCGCCCCACGCCCCGTCCTCGCCCACCAGGACGATCCGTGCCCCCCGCTTGCCGACGTACTCGATGACCGCCTTCGCCCCGCCGTGCCCGGCGGCGAACGACTTGATACCCGCGACAAGGCCGTTGGGAGCCTGCGCGGTGGCGGCCTGCTCAGCCGTCAGCGTCGTATCGGAACCATCTGCCATGACGCGAAGCCTAAGCAGATGTGCACCCGTGCGGGCGACTTCCATGAACCTTTTGTGATGCCAATTACCCGCAGGTTTAAGGAAGACAACAGGTAAACCGCCCGGATATGTCCGGACTTGCCGGTCTAAACCGCCGTGACGAAGTGACCGGATCATGAACAGACGACAACAGGTGGAGCAGTGTGACGAAACTTCCTTTCGTGCAATGGTAAAGCCGGACAAGTCATCCCTGAGAGTGACTTGTCCGGCTTCAGCGGTGCGCGCCGACCGGCAGGGATCAGAGCAGGGCGTCGAGCGCCACCGCGGCGAAGAGGATCGTCAGGTAGGTCGTGGACCAGTGGAACAGCCGCATCGGCTTGACGGCCTCGCCCCGCGTCGCGCGGCGGCACAGCTTGTGCGCCTCGACCAGGAAGATCGCCCCCACCACCAGGGTCGGTACGCCGTAGATGGCGCTCATCCCCAGCGGCCACACCGCCAGCGACGTCAGCACGGTGAGCCAGGCGAAGATCAGGATCTCCGCGTTGACCCGGCGGGTGGAGGCCACCACCGGCAGCATCGGGATGCCCGCCCGGGCGTAGTCGTCCTTGTACTTCATCGCGAGCGGGTAGAAGTGCGGCATCTGCCAGAAGAAGACCACCGCGAACAGGCCCCACGCCGCCGGGGCGAGGGAACCGGTGACCGCCGCCCAGCCGATCAGCACCGGTGCCGCCCCGCACGCGCCGCCCCAGAAGGTGTTGGCCGCCGTGGTGCGCTTGAGCCAGAGCGTGTAGACGAGGTCGTAGTAGACGATCGCGGCCAGGGTGAGCCCGGCGGCCAGCAGGTTGGTCGCCACCGCCATCAGGGTGACCGAGACGACCGCCAGCACCAGCCCGAAGACCAGCGCGTTGCGCGGCGACACGGTGTGCGCGGGCAGCGGGCGACGCTTCGTGCGCCGCATCAGCTGGTCGATGTCGCGGTCGATGTAACAGTTGAGGACACTGGCCGCGCCGGCGGCGAGCGAGCCGCCCACCAGCACCACCGCCACCAGCCACAGCGACGGCATGCCACCGTGCGCGAGCATCATCGCCGGCACCGTGGTCACCAGCAGCAGCTCGACGATCCGCGGCTTGGTGAGCGCCACGTACGCGGCCACGACCGCCCGGAGGTCGCGGGGGCGGGCCGTCGCCCTCTCCGCGGCCGTGCGCACCGGCGGCTGCCCGGCAGAGTTGCTGACGGGGCGCTCGGTGATCATGCTCACGGATTGCCACCTTCCGGCGTCGGGAGGGGAGGTCGGGGCCGGGCGGGACCACGTCCGGGGTCCACACCGCACCACACACTACGCGCTGTCGTTTTGGCTGCCCGGGGGACCCGGTAACGGTGCCGGCCGTCACACCGGCAGGCAACGAGGACGTACTGAACGGCCGATGCCCCCGGACACGTACATACGAGCATGCAGAGATCCCCGGGCGGACGTTTAGGACCGCTCGATAGGGTCATCAGTGAGGGTTCCGCCCATCTGCCGAGGAGCACAACCATCGTGGCTGCCAACCGACCCGAGCACCCCGCACTCAACTGGTCCGACCTCGATCGCCGGGCCGTGGACACGGTCCGCGTGCTGGCCATGGACGCCGTCGAGAAATCCGGCAACGGCCACCCGGGCACGGCGATGAGCCTCGCGCCCGCGGCGTACCTGCTCTTCAACCGGGTCATGCGGCACAACCCGGCGGACCCGAACTGGGCGGGGCGGGACCGCTTCGTGCTCTCCGCCGGCCACTCCAGCCTGACCCTCTACATCCAGCTCTTCCTCTCCGGTTACCCGCTGAGCCTGGAGGACCTGCGGTCGCTGCGCCAGTGGGGTTCGCTCACCCCGGGCCACCCCGAGCACGGGCACACCCCGGGCGTCGAGACGACCACCGGCCCGCTCGGCCAGGGCCTCGGCAACGCGGTCGGCATGGCGATGGCGGCCCGCCGCGAGCGCGGCCTGTTCGACCCGGAGGCCGAGCCGGGCGCCTCGGTCTTCGACCACGACATCTGGTGCATCGCCTCCGACGGCGACATCGAGGAGGGCATCAGCCACGAGGCCAGCGCCCTCGCCGGGCACCAGCAGCTGGGCAACCTCTGCCTGATCTACGACGACAACGAGATCTCGATCGAGGACGACACCCGGATCGCCAAGAGCGAGGACGTCGCCGCCCGCTACGAGGCGTACGGCTGGCACGTGCAGACCGTCGACTGGCGGCGCGGCGACGCCGACCAGGGCGACTACCACGAGGACGTGGAGGAGCTGTACCGGGCGCTGCTGGCGGCCAGGGCCGAGACCGCGCGCCCCTCCTTCATCGCGCTGCGCACCATCATCGGCTGGCCCGCGCCCAACAAGCAGAACACCGGCAAGATCCACGGTTCGGCGCTCGGCGGCGACGAGGTGGCCGCCACCAAGCAGATCCTCGGCTTCGACCCGGCCCAGTCGTTCGAGGTCACCGAGGAGGTCCTCGCGCACGCCCGCGAGGTGATGCAGCGGGGCGACGCCGCCCAGCAGGAGTGGACCCGGGCCTTCGAGACCTGGGCCGGTGCCAACGCCGGGCGGAAGGCGCTGTACGACCGGATGGCCGGCCGGGTGCTGCCGCAGGGTTGGGCCGACGCGCTGCCGGAGTTCCCCGCCGACGCCAAGGGCATCGCGACGCGGGCCGCGTCCGGCAAGGTCCTGGAGGCGCTCGCCCCGGTGCTGCCGGAGCTGTGGGGCGGCTCGGCCGACCTCGCGGAGAGCAACAACACCACGATGAAGGGCGAGCCCTCCTTCATTCCGTCCGGCCACGCGACCAAGGACTTCCCCGGCCACGAGTACGGCCGGACGCTGCACTTCGGCATCCGCGAGCACGCCATGGGAGCGATCCTCAACGGCATCGCCCTGCACGGCGGCACCCGCCCGTACGGCGGGACGTTCCTCGTTTTCAGCGACTACATGCGCCCGTCGGTGCGGCTGGCCGCGCTGATGAAGCTGCCGGTGGTCTACGTCTGGACGCACGACTCGATCGGCCTCGGCGAGGACGGCCCGACCCACCAGCCCGTGGAGCACCTGACCGCGCTGCGGGCCATCCCCGGCCTGGACGTGGTCCGCCCGGCCGACGCCAACGAGACCGCCTGGGCGTGGCGGCAGGCCCTGGAGCACACCGACCGGCCGACCGCCCTGGCGCTCAGCCGCCAGGCGCTGCCGACCCTGGACCGGTCGACCCTGGCCGGCGCCGAGGGCGTGGCCCGTGGTGGTTACGTGCTGGCGGAGGCGTCCAACGGCAAGCCGCAGGTGATCATCATCGGTACCGGTTCCGAGGTACAGCTCTGCCTGACCGCGCGTGAGCGCCTGGAGGCCGACGGCACCCCGACCCGGGTCGTCTCCATGCCCTGTCAGGAGTGGTTCCACGAGCAGGATGAGGCCTACCGGGAGTCGGTCCTGCCGCGCGGGGTAAAGGCTCGGGTGAGCGTGGAGGCGGGCATCGCGATGTCCTGGCAGGCGATCGTCGGTGACTGCGGCGAGACCGTCAGCCTGGAGCACTACGGGGCGAGCGCGCCGCACACGGTGCTCTTCGAGCAGTTCGGCTTCACCCCCGACCGGATCATGGCGGCCGCGCACGCGGCGCTGGCCCGGGTCGGCGACATCACCGGTTTCACGACCGGCAACTGAGGGGAGCGTTGGCGGTATGACAACGGACAGGCTGAGCGAGCTCACCGCCGCGGGTGTGGCGCTGTGGCTCGATGATCTTTCCCGGGTGCGGCTGAGCTCCGGCGGGCTGGACCAGCTCCGCCGGGAGAAGCACATCGTCGGGGTGACCACGAACCCGACAATCTTCGCGAAGGCGCTGAGCGACGCCGACGAGTACGACTGGCAGCTGCGTGACCTTGCCACCCGTGGGGTGGAGGTCGAAGAGGCCGTACGCATGCTCACCACGTACGACGTGCGGTGGGCGTGCGACGTGATGCGCCCGTCGTACGACGCCAGCGCGGGCGTCGACGGCCGGGTCTCGATCGAGGTCGACCCGCGCCTGGCCCACGAGACGGAGAAGACCGTCGCGGAGGCCAAGGCGCTGTGGTGGCTGGTCGACCGGCCGAACCTCTTCATCAAGATTCCGGCCACCGAGGCGGGCCTGCCGGCGATCACCGCGACCCTGGCCGAGGGGATCAGCGTCAACGTGACCCTGATCTTCGGGCTGGACCGGTACTCGCAGGTGATGGAGGCGTTCCTCGCCGGCCTGGAGCAGGCGAAGGCCAACGGCCACGACCTGTCGAAGATCGGCTCGGTGGCGTCGTTCTTCGTCTCCCGCGTCGACTCCGAGGTCGACAAAAGGCTCGAGAAGATCGGCTCCGAGCAGGCCAAGGCCCTGCGCGGCAAGGCCGCCGTCGCCAATGCCAGGCTGGCGTACGAGCGCTACGGCGAGGTCTTCTCCTCCGACCGCTGGCAGGCCCTCGCCGACGCCGGTGCGCACCCGCAGCGGCCGCTGTGGGCGTCCACCTCCACGAAGAACCCGGACTACCGGGACGTGATCTACGTCGAGGAGCTGATCGCCCCCGGCACCGTCAACACCATGCCGGAATCGGTCATCCACGCCTTCGCCGACCACGGCGAGACGAACGGCGACACCATCACCGGCGCGTACGACGACGCCCGGAAGGTCTTCGGCGACCTGGAGTCGGTCGGCGTGGACATGGCCGACGTGATCGGCGTGCTGGAGCGCGAGGGCGTGGAGAAGTTCGAGGCGAGCTGGCTGGAACTGCTCGACGGCGTCCGCAAGTCGCTCGCCGCCGCAGGCGCCGGCACCGGGCACCCGGGCGACGCCGCGAAGGGCAACGCCGAGGCCGCGCAGCGGGCGGGGGGTAACGCATGAGCGACCTGCTCGCGGGGGCCGTCGAGGCGGCCGCCGGGCTCTCCGTGTACGGGGCGGACGCGGTCGACAAGTCCGCGCCCGCCTCCACCCGCGACGCACTGGTCTCCGCGGGTGTGCCGGCCAAGCTGGCCGACAAGGACCCGACCCTGTGGGGCCCGGACGCCGAGGCCGAGGCCAAGATCCGGCTCGGGTGGGTGGACACCCACCGCCGCAGCCTGGAACTGCTCCCCCAGCTCGCCGAGCTGAAGGCGGAGCTGGCCGACCTGGACCACGTGGTCCTCGCCGGCATGGGCGGTTCGTCGCTGGCCCCCGAGGTCATCGCGCGCACCCTCGGCAAGGACCTCACCGTGCTGGACACCACCGACCCGGGCCAGGTCCGGGCGGCGCTGGCCGACCGGCTGGAGCGCACCGTGGTCGTGGTGGCCAGCAAGTCCGGCTCCACCGTGGAAACCGACAGCCACCGTCGCGCGTACTGGCAGGCGTTCCTGGACGCCGGGATGACCGAGGCGGAGGCCGGCCGGCACTTCGTCATCGTCACCGACCCGGGTTCGCCGCTGGAGGCCACCGCCGCCGAGATGGGCGCGTTCACCGTGCTCGCCGACCCGAACGTGGGCGGGCGCTACTCGGCGCTGACCGCGTTCGGGCTGGTCCCGTCCGCGCTGGCCGGCGTCGAGGTGGCCGAGCTGCTGGACCAGGCCGAGGAGCTGTCCCGCTCGCTCGGGGGCGACCGCGAGAACCCGGGTCTGGCGCTCGGGGCGGCGCTCGGCGCGGCGGCCACCATGGGTCGGGACAAGATCGCGCTGGTCTCCGACGGCACCGGTGTCGAGGGTCTCGGCGACTGGGCCGAGCAGCTGATCGCCGAGTCCACCGGCAAGGCCGGCGTGGGCATCCTGCCGGTGGTGGTCGAGTCGCCGCAGAGCCCCGGGGCCACCGGCGACGACGTGCTCACCGTCACCTACGGCGGTGCACTGGCCGTCGGGGACGTGCCCGGCGGCGGCGCGAGCCCGGACGTGGCGGTCAACGGCCCGCTCGGCGCCCAGTTCCTGACCTGGGAGTACGCCACGGCGATCGCCGGTGTGGTGCTCGGCATCGACCCGTTCAACCAGCCCAACGTCACCGAGTCCAAGGAGAACACCAACAAGATCCTCGCCTCGGGCCCGCCGGCGGAGAAGCCGTCGTTCACCGAGGGCGCGATCGAGGTGTACGCGCCGCAGGGCGCGCCGGGTGACCTGGCCGGCGTGCTGCGCTGGCTGGTCGACGCGCTCGGCGACGACGGCTACCTCGCCGTCATGGCGTACCTGGACCGGTTCGCCGACGCGGACGCGGCCCGGCTGCGTCCGGCGCTGGCCGGTGCCGCCGGCCGTCCGGTGACGTTCGGCTGGGGGCCACGCTTCCTGCACTCCACCGGCCAGTACCACAAGGGCGGTCCGCAGGTGGGCAGCTACCTCCAGCTCACCGGCGCGGTGACGGAGGACCTGCCGGTGCCCGGTAGGGCGTACACCTTCGGTGAGCTGCAGGCCGCGCAGGCCGCCGGCGACCGGCAGGCCCTGGCCGGCCGGGAGCGTCCGCTGGTGCGCCTGCACCTGACCGACCGGTCGACGGGCGTGGCCCAGCTGCTGGATGCGGTCGGAGCGCTGCGCACGTGACGATGACGAACGTGGACGACGCGGAGCGAGGAGGCGGCGTGAACCCGCTACGCGACCCGCAGGACCGGCGGCTGCCGAGGATCCCGGAGCCCTGCGCCCTGGTCATCTTCGGCGTCACCGGTGACCTGGCCCGGAAGAAGCTGCTGCCGGCCGTGTACGACCTGGCGAACCGGGGGCTGCTGCCACCGGGCTTCGTCGTCCTCGGCTTCGCCCGCCGGGACTGGGGCGACGGCGACTTCGAGTCCCTCGCCCACGAGGCGGCCAAGCAGCACGCCCGCACGCCCTGGCGGGAGGAGGTGTGGGCACGGCTCGCCGGCAACATCAAGTTCGTCGGTGGCTCGTTCGACGACGACGCCGCGTTCGACCAGCTCGCCGCCACGCTCGACGAGCTGCGCCAGACGCACGGCATCCCCGGTAACGCCGCCTTCTACTTCTCGATCCCCCCGGCCGCGTTCCCGGTCGTGCTCAAGCAGCTCGCCCGCACCGGCATGGCCGACAACGCCAAGTCCGGCGGCTGGCGCCGGGTCGTGGTGGAGAAGCCGTTCGGCAACGACCTGCCCTCGGCGAAGGCGCTCAACGACCTGGTCGACGACGTCTTCACCCGCGAGGACGTCTTCCGGATCGACCACTACCTGGGCAAGGAGACGGTCCAGAACATCCTCGCCCTGCGGTTCGCCAACAACCTGTTCGAACCGCTGTGGAACTCCAAGTACGTCGACTCGGTGCAGATCACCATGGCCGAGGACGTGGGCATCGGCAGCCGCGCCGGGTTCTACGACTCGGCCGGCGCCGCCCGCGACGTCGTCCAGAACCACCTGCTCCAGCTGCTGGCGCTGGTGGCGATGGAAGAGCCGACCAGCTTCGACGCGGACGAGATCCGCACCGAGAAGCTCAAGGTGCTCCGGGCCATCACGCTGCCGCTCAACGTCGCCGAGGGCACCGTCCGCGGCCAGTACCTGCCCGGCTGGGTGGGTGGGCAGCGCGCCGTCGGCTACCTGGACGAGGAGGGCGTGCCCGCCGACTCCACCACCGAGACGTACGTGGCGGTCCGGCTCGGCATCCAGAACCGCCGCTGGGCGGAGGTGCCGTTCTACATCCGGGCCGGCAAGCGGCTGCCCCGGCGGGTCACCGAGGTCGCCATCATCTTCAAGAAGGCGCCGCACCTGCCGTTCAACGCGGCCGACATGGAGTCGCTGGGCAATAACCAGCTCGTCATCCGGGTCCAACCGGACGAGGGCGTGGTGCTCAAGTTCGGCTCGAAGGTGCCCGGCACCACCATGGAGGTCCGGGACATCGCGATGGACTTCCAGTACGGCGAGGCGTTCACCGAGTCCAGCCCGGAGGCGTACGAACGCCTGGTCCTGGACGTGCTGATCGGTGACCGCACCCTCTTCCCCGACGCCGCCGAGGTCGAGCAGAGCTGGCAGGTCGTGGACCCGCTGGAGCGGGCGTGGGCGGACACGAAGCCGGAGCCGTACCGGGCCGGCGAGTGGGGCCCCCGGGCGGCGGACGAGATGCTGGCACGCGAGGGCCGGGCGTGGCGGCGGGCGTGAGCGCGAGGAGTGAGCCGGTTCTGCGAGCCCCGCAGTCGCGAACGGAAGGACGTGCTGTGAGCGAGCGCACCGAGCGAACCAGGAGGCTGCCGTGATCGGACTGTGGGACACCACCGGCAACGAGGTGGTCAAGGCGCTCGCCGCCGAACGGCGCAGCGCCGGCGGGGTCGCCAGCGGGATGGCGCTCACCCTGATCGTGGTGGTGGACGAGAAACGCGTCCGCGAGGCGGAGGCGGCGGCGACCATCGCCGCCGCCGCGCACCCGTGCCGCCTGCTGGTGGTGGTCCGCTCCGACGTCGAGCGGGACCGCAACCGGCTGGACGCGGAGATCGTCGTCGGCGGCCGGCTCGGGCCCTGCGAGGCCGTGGTCACCCGGATGTACGGGCGGCTGGCCCTGCACGCCGAGTCGGTGGTGATGCCGCTGCTGGTTCCGGACGTCCCCGTGGTGACCTGGTGGCACGGCGAGCCGCCGGCCGAGATCGCCACGGACTTCCTGGGCGTGGTGGCCGACCGCCGGATCACCGACGCCGGTCAGGCCGCCGACCCGATCCGGGCGCTGCACCAGCGGGCCCGGGACTACGCCCCCGGCGACACCGACCTCGCGTGGAGCCGGATCACCCTGTGGCGCACCCTCGTCGCGGGTGCCTTCGACACCACCGAGGCGCGGGTCACCGAGGCGACCGTGGTCGCACCGCGGACCGACCCGACGGCCGCGCTGATGATCGGCTGGCTGGCCAGCCGGCTGGGCATCAGCCCGCAGTGGGAGCACACCGACGAGTACCCCCGGATGCGGGAGGTGCAGCTGCGCTGCGCCAACGGCGACGAGCTGACGCTGACCCGGGACGACAGCATGGCGGTCTTCCGGCGTACCGGCCAGGAGGACCGCAGGCTGCCGCTGGTCCGCCGGCCGCTCGGCGACGAACTGGCCGAGGAGCTGCGCCGGCTCGACGCCGACCAGGTGTACGCGGAGGCGCTGGGCGCCACGGTGGAGCTGACCGGCCTGGACCAACGTCCGGCCCAGCGGGTGCACGTCTGGAAGGATCCCTCGGAGGCGCAGCGGGCGGAGGCGGGAGTCACCGCGCACGCGGGCACGAGTGCGGGGCACTGACCGCCCCCGGCGGTTCACGGCACCTGCGGAACACCGGCCATCACGGCCGGAGAAACGAAGGCACAACGAATGACAGAGGCGAGTGTCGCCGTCCACGCCGACGCCGACCTGCTGGCCCAGGCGGTGGCGGCCCGGTTGCTGGTCAAGGTCCTCGACGCGCAGGCCGAGCGGGGCCAGGCGTCGGTGGTGCTGACCGGAGGGCGGATCGCCGCCGCCGTCTACCGGGCGGTGGCGGCCCTGCCCGCCCGGGACGCGGTGGACTGGTCCCGGGTCGACGTGTGGTGGGGTGACGAACGGTTCCTGCCCGCCGGCGACCCGGAGCGCAACGAGACGCAGGCCCGGGCGGCGCTGCTGGACGCGGTGCCGCTGGACCCGGCGCGGATCCACCCCATGCCGGCGTCCGACGGCCCGGCCGGTAACGACCCCGAGGAGGCCGCCGCCCGGTACGCGGCGGAGCTGGCCGGGGCAGCCCGCCCGGGCACGGCGCTCCTCCCCCACTTCGACGTGCTGATGCTGGGCGTCGGGGAGGACGGGCACGTGGCCTCGGTGTTCCCCGAGCACCCGGTGCACTACGAGAGCCGCCCGGTGAGCGCGGTGCGGGGCAGCCCGAAGCCGCCGCCGGTGCGGACCACGCTCACCCTCCCGGCGATCAACACCGCCGAGGAGGTCTGGCTGGTAGCCAGCGGTGCGGACAAGTCCCGGGCGGTCGGCATGGCCCTCGCCGGCGCGGGCGCGGTCCAGCTGCCCGCGGCCGGGGTGCAGGGCACCAGCCGTACGCTCTGGTTGTTGGACCGGGCCGCCGCGGCCGACGTGCCGACCCGCCTGCGCAGCCTCCGCTGAGGTGTAAGGAAGGGCCCCCGCTTAACGCCTGGTGCATAGGAAGGGTCCCCGGTTAACGTCGCGCGTTAACAGGGGGCCCTTCCTTTCACTCGGGGCGCCCCCGGCGGCGGCGCAGCGCGGCGAGGGCCTCGGCGAGGATCGCCTCCCCCTCCTCCTCGGTACGCCGCTCCTTCACGTACGCCAGGTGGGTCTTGTAGGGCTCGGGCCGGACGCGACCGGGCGGGTTCTGCGCGTCCCGGCCGGCGGGGAGGCCGCAGCGCGGGCAGTCCCAGACGTCCGGCGGTGACGCCTCCGCGGCCATCCGGATCTCGACGCGGTGGTCGTTGCGGCACCAGTAGGTGACCGCCCGGCACGGGGCCGGCTCGTAACGCTCGGTGGGACGGTCGGGGGTCGACCCGATCCGGGTGCCGCGGATGACGTTGCCGTTCGACACGGCTGCTCGCTCCTGTCGTCGGGAGGGGGAACCGCCGCCGGATCAGGATCAGGTGGCGACGGGCGACGCGGTGCAGCGGGTGAAACGGCCGCGCGCGGCCCGTCGGGTGACGGACCGCGCGCGGATGGTGCGACTCTGCGGACTGCTCAGGAGCCGATCTGCAGGCGTAGCCAGAGCCCCAGCCCGACGATGCAGGCGAACCAGACGATGCCCACCAGGACCGTGTAACGGTCGAGGTTCTTCTCCGCGACCGACGACCCGGCGAGGCTGGAGCTGACGCCGCCGCCGAACATGCTCGACATCCCACCACCCTTACCGCGGTGGAGCAGGATCAGCATGGTGAGCAGGACGCTCGTGATGACCAGCAACACGATCAACGTGTATGCGAACCAGATCGGCATGGCTGGGGTCAGTTCCTCTCGTTACGGTCCTCGCCCGGTCAGATCGGGCACGGCGGCACCGACCGGCGGACGGGCGGAGTCAAGGATAGCGAGCGATCAGCGGGCCGTGTGCTCCGGGAACCGGCAGATCTTCGCGAACTCCTCGGCATCCAGGCTCGCCCCGCCCACCAGGGCGCCGTCCACGTCCGGCTTGGCCATGATGGCGGCGACGTTGGAGGACTTCACCGAGCCGCCGTAGAGGATGCGGACGGCGTCGGCGGTGCCCTGGCCGAAGCTCTCGGCCAGGCGCTTGCGCACCTCGCCGCAGACCTCCTGGGCGTCCTCCGGCGTGGCCGTCTTGCCCGTGCCGATCGCCCAGACCGGCTCGTACGCGACGACGACCCTGGTGACGTCCTCCGCGGAGAGCCCCTTCAGGGCCCCGTCGAGCTGGTCGCTGCAGTGCGCCACGTGGGTGCCCTGCTCACGGATGTCCAGCCCCTCGCCCACGCAGAGGATCGGGGTGAGCCCGTGGGCCAGCGCCGCCTTGACCTTGGCGTTGACGACCACGTCGTCCTCGTCGTGGTACGCCCGCCGCTCCGAGTGGCCGACCACGACGTACGTGCAGCCCAGCTTCGCCAGCATTCCGCCGGAGATGTCCCCGGTGTAGGCGCCGGACGCGTGCGGCGACAGATCCTGCGCGCCGTACCCGAGCAGCAGCTTGTCGCCGTCCACGGCGGTCTGCACCGTCCGGAGGTCGGTGAACGGCGGCAGGACCACCGTCTCGACCTCGGTGAGCTGCTTTTCGGTGAGGCTCGCCGCCAGCTTCTGCACCAGCAGGTTGGCCTCGAGGTGGTTCAGGTTCATCTTCCAGTTGCCGGCCATCAGTGGCCGGCGGGTGGTGCTCGCCATTCAGTTCTCCAGAGCCGCGATGCCGGGGAGGGTCTTGCCCTCCAGGTACTCCAGGGAGGCGCCACCGCCGGTGGAGATGTGATCGAAGTTCGACTCGTCCAGCCCCAGGGCGCGGACCGCCGCGGCGGAGTCACCGCCGCCGACGACGGTGAACGCGTCGGCCTTGGCGATCGCCTCGGCCACCCCCCGGGTGCCGTGCGCGAACGCCTCCATCTCGAACACGCCCATCGGGCCGTTCCAGAAGATGGTCCGCGCGCCCTTCAGCGCGGCGGCGAACCCGGCGACGGTCTCCGGGCCGATGTCCAGGCCCACCCGCTTGCTGGGGATGCCGTCGGCCCGCACGGTGTCGTGCGCGGCGTCCGGGGCGAAGGCGTCCGCGGCCACCACGTCGACCGGGAGCATGATCTTGCCCTCGGAGCGCTCCAGCAGGCTACGGCAGGTCTGGACCATCTCCTCCTCCAGGAGCGAGGAGCCCACCTCGTGACCCTGCGCCTTGAGGAAGGTGAAGCACATGCCGCCGCCGATGAGCAGCCGGTCGACCTTCGGCAGCAGCGCCTCGATGACCGCCAGCTTGTCGGAGACCTTCGAGCCACCGAGCACCACCACGTACGGGCGCTCCGGCTCGCCGGTCAGCTTGGAGAGCACCTCCACCTCGCGCAGCACCAGCCGGCCCGCGACGTGCGGCAGCCGCGCCGGCACGTCGTGGACGCTGGCGTGCCTGCGGTGCACCGCACCGAAGGCGTCGTCGACGTACGCGTCGCCGAAGGCGGCGAGCTGGTCGGCGAAGGCGCCCCGCTCGGCGTCGTCCTTGCTGGTCTCCCCCTTGTTGAAGCGGAGGTTCTCCAGCAGGGCGACCTGGCCGTCGGCCAAGCCCTCCACGGTGGACCGCGCCGAGTCGCCGACGGTGTCCTCGGCGAAGTGCACCGGTGCGCCGAGCAGCTCGCCGAGCCGCCCGGCGACCGGACGGAGGCTGAACTGCGGGTCCGGCGCGCCCTTCGGACGGCCCAGGTGCGAGAAGACGATCACCTTTGCGCCGGCGTCCACCAGCGCCTTCAGCGTCGGCAGCACCGCGCGGATGCGGCCGTCGTCGCTGATCGCTCCGGTCTGCTTGTCGAGTGGGACGTTCAGGTCGGCGCGCACCAGCACGCGCCGACCCGACACCCCCTCGCCGAGCAGGTCGTCGAGGGTACGGATGCTCACAGCGACTGACCCACCAGCTTGACCAGGTCGACCAGGCGGTTCGAGTAGCCCCACTCGTTGTCGTACCAGCCGACGACCTTGACCTGGTTGCCGACGACCTTGGTCAGCGGCGCGTCGAAGATGCACGACGCCGGGTCGGTCACGATGTCGGCGGACACGATCGGGTCGTCGTTGTAGGTGAGGAAGCCCTTGAGCGGGCCCTCGGCGGCGGCCTTCATCGCGGCGTTGACCTCGTCCACCGTGGTCTCACGGTTGACGTTGACGGTCAGGTCGGTGGCGGAGCCGGTCGGGATCGGCACGCGCAGCGCGTAACCGTCCAGCTTGCCCTTCAGGTCCGGAAGCACCAGGCCGATCGCCTTCGCGGCGCCGGTCGAGGTCGGCACGATGTTCAGCGCGGCGGCCCGGGCGCGACGCAGGTCCTTGTGCGGCGCGTCCTGCAGGTTCTGGTCCTGGGTGTACGCGTGGATGGTCGTCATCAGGCCGTGCTGGATGCCGAACGTGTCGTGCAGGACCTTCGCCATCGGAGCGAGGCAGTTAGTCGTGCAGGACGCGTTCGAGATGATGGTGTGCTTGGCCGGGTCGTACTGGTCGTGGTTGACGCCCATGACGACCGTGACGTCCTCGTTCTTCGCCGGGGCGGAGATGATGACCTTCTTGGCCCCGCCGTCGACGTGCGCCTTCGCCTTGGTGGCGTCCGTGAAGAAACCGGTGGACTCGATGACCACGTCCGCGCCGACCTCACCCCACGGCAGCGCCGCCGGGTCCTTCTCGGCGTACGCCTTGATGGTCTTGCCGCCGACGGTGATCTCGTCGGCGGTGGCCTTCACCTCGTGCGGGAGGCGGCCCAGGATGCTGTCGTACTTGAGCAGGTGGGCGAGCGTCGCGTTGTCGGTCAGGTCGTTGACCGCCACGACCTCGATGTCCGCGCCGGACGCCAGCACGGCCCGGAAGAAGTTACGGCCGATGCGGCCGAAGCCGTTGATGCCAACCCGGATGGTCACAGGTCCCATCTCCTCGCGTTCTGGTCCGCCGGCATAAGACCCGGGCCGGCGGAGGTGTGTGCGCCGACCGTTGGAGCCGGCCGTTGACGATTCATCTCGGCCACCCCGCCGCGGTCTCGAAGGACCTGACCGCCCGAGGCGGTGAGCACGGCGAGGATGCCTGTGCCGGCCTCCTTGCCGTACGTCGTGACCTTAGCCGAGCGCACGGCACCACGCCGCGCCGGGGCAAGATCCGGTTCGCGTCGCGGGACGCCGCGGCACGGTGGAGGACACGCGCTGGTCGCGCTCGCTCGGGTCCTCCGGCCGCCACCGTCCTATCAGACCACGAGCATGTCGGGCGTGACGGCCGCTTCCGTATCCGGGATCCCCAGGTCCCGGGCCCGCTTGTCGGCCAGCGCCAGCAACCGGCGGATCCGGCCGGCGATGGCGTCCTTGGTCAGCGGCGGGTCGGCGAGGGCGCCCAGCTCCTCCAGGGACGCCTGCCGGTGCTCCAGGCGCAGCCGGCCGGCGTCGGTCAGGTGGTTCGGCGCCTCGTCGGCGAGGATCTCCAGCGCCCGGGTGACCCGGGCGGCGGCGGCCACCGCGGCCCGCGCCGACCGGCGCAGGTTGGCGTCGTCGAAGTTCGCCAGCCGGTTGGCGGTCGCCCGCACCTCGCGCCGCACCCGGCGCTCCTCCCACGCCAGCACGCTGGAGTGCGCGCCGATGCGGGTGAGCAGCGCGGCGATCGCGTCGCCGTCCTTGACCACCACCCGGTCCACGCCGCGCACCTCGCGGTTCTTCGCGGTGATGCCGATCCGGCGGGCCGCGCCGACCAGGGCGAGCGCGGACTCCGGGCCGGGGCAGGTGATCTCCAGCGCGCTGGACCGGCCCGGCTCGGTCAGCGAGCCGTGCGCCATGAACGCGCCCCGCCACGCCGACACCGCGCAGCAGACGTTCGCGGCGACGACGTGCGGCGGCAGCCCGCGCACCGGCCGGCCCCGGACGTCGAGCAGACCGGTCTGCCGGGCGAGTGCCTCGCCGTCCTTGACCACCCGGACGATGAAGTGGCTGCCCTTGCGCAGCCCGCCCGAGGCCAGTACGTGGATCTCGCTGGGGTAGCCGTAGACCTCCGCGATCTCCCGGCGCAGCCGTCTGGCCACCGCCCCCGTGTCCAGCTCCGCCTCGACCACCACACGGCCGGAGACGATGTGCAGCCCGCCGGCGAAGCGCAGCAGAGCCGCCATCTCCGCCCGTCGGCAGCATGGCTTGGGCACGTCGACCCGGCTCAGCTCGTCCTTGACCGCCGCCGTCATCGCCATTGTGCGTCCCCTCACGGACCGGTTCCGGCGTGTCGCCGGAGATTACGTACGTGTCTAACGATCGGCACCCAGGACCGGCACCAGTGCGGCGCCGAGGGCGGCGGGATCATGACGGGGAGTGCCGTCGGTGACCGCGACGGGGGCGAGGACCAGCCGGGCACCCAGCGATTCTGCCGCACGTTCGACCGGTTCGGGGTCACCGACCGCCTTCGAATCCGCCAGGACGTAGTCGGCTTTCAGCTCCGGCAGGTACCAGCGCAGCGCCGCCAGGTGGTCGGCCACCGAGAGGCCCAGGGTCTCCTTCTCGGCTGCGAGGTTCAGCGTGACCAGCCGGCGGGCCGGACTGGCCACGATCGCCGCGGCCAACTCCGGCACCAGCAGGTGCGGCAGGACACTCGTGTACCAGCTCCCCGGCCCGAAGATCAGCCAGTCGGCCGTCCCGATCGCCTCGACCGCCTGCGGGCAGGCCGTCGGCGCGTCCGGATTCAGCCGCAGCGACTCCACCCGGCCCGTGGTCACCGCCACCTGGTGCTGGCCGGTGACCGTACGGACCTCGTCCGGCCGGTCCGGGTCGGCACCCCGCACCCGGGCCTCGATCCCCACCGGCTGGCAGGACATGGGCAGCACCCGGCCGACCGTGCCCAGCATCGCGCCGGCGTGCTCCAGGGCGGCCACCGGGTCGCTGAGCAGCTCCATGAGGCCGCAGAGCACCAGGTTGCCGACCGCGTGCCCGGTCAGCCCGTCGGTGGCGCCGCGCCCGTTCACCGCCGGCTCCACGAACCGGTGCTGGAACAGGCCGGCGCTGCGCCGGGTCTGCGGGTGGTCGCCGGCGAGCGCCACGAGCGCCTGGCGCAGGTCGCCAGGGGGCAGGCCGCCCCGCTCGGCGCGCAGCCGGCCGCTGGAACCGCCGTCGTCACCGACCGTGACGACCGCCGTGATGTCCAGGTCGACCTCTGGCGCGCAGCGCCGCAGCGCGCGCAGCGAGGCGGAGAGCCCGTGCCCCCCGCCGAAGGCGACCACCCTCCGCGCCGTCATTCCCGCCCCAGGTCCCGGTGGTGGGCGCTCGCGGCCAGGCCGGACCGGCGCAGCCGGTCGGCCAGTTCCTCGGCGATGGCGACGCTGCGGTGCTTGCCACCGGTGCAGCCGACCGCGACGGTCAGGTACCGCTTGCCCTCCCGCTCGAAGCCGGTGGTGGTGGCGTTGACCAGGTCGGCGTACGACCCCACGAACGCCTCCGCGCCCTCCTGACCCAGCACGTACGAGCTGACCGCCTCCTCCCGCCCGGTGTGCTCCCGCAGTTCGGGCACCCAGTACGGGTTGGGCAGGAAGCGGGCGTCGAGCACGAAGTCGGCGTCCGGCGGCAGGCCGTACTTGAAGCCGAACGACAGCACGGTCACCCGCAGCCGGCGGGCGTCCTCGCCGCCGAACAGCTCCTCCACCCGCCGGCGTAGCTGGTTCACGTTGAGCTGGCTGGTGTCGATGATCACGTCGGCCTGGTCGCGGGCCTCCTCCAGCAGGCCGCGCTCGACGGCGATGCCGTCGGCCAGCCGCCCGTCGCCCTGCAACGGGTGCGACCGCCGGACGCTCTCGAACCGGCGGATGAGCACCTCGTCGTCGGCGTCGACGAACACCACCCGGGGCGAGAAGCCGCGCTCCTTCAGCTCCCGGATGGCCCCGGCGAGGTCGGTGGAGAAGGCCCGCGAGCGGACGTCCAGCACCATCGCCGTACGCCGGGCCGCCCCGCCCGCCTTGTGGGCCAGCTCCGCCATGTCCAGCATGAGCGCCTGGGGCAGGTTGTCCACCACGTAGTACCCGACGTTCTCCAGGGCCCGGGCCACCGTGCTGCGGCCACCGCCGGACAGGCCGGTCACCACCACCAGGGTGGTGTCCCCCTCCGTCGGGGCCGGCTCCCCGCCGACGATGCCGTCATGGTCCTCGGCCGTACGCGCCTCGCTCACCCACTACCCCCAAGCCGTGGCGCCGCGACCGCTCCGGCCGCGCATGGTCAGTCAGCGACTCTAACCGCTCGGACCGGGGCCGGGATTCCACGGGTGACCGTCGGAACACCTGATCGTCCGGTTTCCCGCCCGGACGCGCCCGCCCGCCGGCACAGCCGTGTCGGGGCGGGTCACTAGAATCCGCGGATGACCTCCCCCACCGATGTGCGGATCTCCGAGGCCGAGCGGGTGCTGAGCCGGGTCTTCGGCTACGACGCCTTCCGCGGTTTCCAGCAGGAGGTCGTCGACCACGTGGTGGCCGGCGGGGACGCGCTGGTGCTGATGCCCACCGGTGGGGGCAAGTCGCTCTGCTACCAGATCCCGGCCCTGGTCCGCAGCGGCGTGGCGGTGGTGGTCTCCCCGCTGATCGCCCTCATGCAGGACCAGGTCGACGCGCTGACCGCCGTCGGCGCACGGGCGGGCTTCCTCAACTCGACGCAGGACCTCACCGCCCGACGCGCGGTCGAGGCGTCCTTCCTCGCCGGCGAGCTGGACCTGCTCTACCTGGCCCCGGAGGCGCTGGCGAGCCGGGCCACCCTGCACCTGCTGGACCGGGGCTCGATCGCGCTCTTCGCCATCGACGAGGCGCACTGCGTGTCCCAGTGGGGTCACGACTTCCGGCCCGACTATCTCAACCTGTCGATGCTGCACGAGCGCTGGCCGGGCGTCCCGCGCATCGCGCTGACCGCCACCGCGACCAGCGCCACCCGCACCGAGATCGCCACCCGGCTGCGGCTCGACGACGCCCGGCACTTCGTGGCCAGCTTCGACCGGCCCAACATCCAGTACCGGATCGTGCCCAAGCGCGAGCCGCGCAAGCAGTTGCTCGCCCTGCTGCGCGACGAGCACCCCGGCGACGCGGGCATCGTCTACTGCCTGTCCCGGGCCTCGGTGGAGAAGACCGCCGACTTCCTGGTGGCCAACGGCGTTCCCGCCCTGCCGTACCACGCCGGCCTGGACGCGGGCACCCGCGCCGCGAACCAGAAGCGTTTCCTCCGGGAGGACGGGCTGGTCATGGTTGCCACGATCGCGTTCGGCATGGGCATCGACAAGCCGGACGTCCGCTTCGTCGCGCACCTGGACCTGCCGAAGTCGGTCGAGGGCTACTACCAGGAGACCGGCCGGGCCGGCCGGGACGGCCTGCCCTCGACCGCCTGGCTGGCGTACGGCCTCCAGGACGTGGTGCAGCAACGCAAGATGATCGAGACGTCCGAGGGCGACCTGGCCCACCGGCGCAACCTCGCCGCCCACCTCGACGCCATGCTCGCGCTCTGCGAGACGGTCCGCTGCCGCCGGGCGCAGCTCCTGGAGTACTTCGGCGAGAAGGGCACCACCGCCTGTGGCAACTGCGACACCTGCCTCAACCCGCCGGAGTCCTGGGACGGCACGGTCGCGGCGCAGAAGCTGCTCTCCACGGTCTACCGGCTCGACCGGGAGCGCAACCAACGCTTCGGCGCCGGGCAGTGCATCGACATCCTGCTCGGCCGCACCACCGAGAAGGTCACCCAGCACGGCCACGACGCGCTGACCGTCTTCGGTGTCGGCACCGACCTCAGCGAGGCCGAGTGGCGGGGCGTGGTCCGCCAACTGCTCGCCGAGGGCCTGCTGGCGGTCGAGGGCGACTACGGCACCCTGGTCCTCACCGACACCAGCGCCGAGGTGCTGGGCCGCCGACGCTCGGTCATGCTGCGTCGGGAACCGGAACGCCCCGCATCGGCCCGGTCGGCGAAGCCCCGGGGCGCGGCCACCGTGGTCGCGGAGCTGCCGCCGTCGGCCGCCGCCGTCTTCGAGCGGCTCCGCGCCTGGCGGGCGGCCAGCGCGAAGGAGCAGGGCGTCCCCGCCTACGTGATCTTCCACGACGCGACGCTGCGCCAGATCGCCACGGACGCGCCCACCTCGCTGGCCGAGCTGGCCCGGGTCAACGGCGTAGGCGAGAACAAGCTAGCCAGGTACGGCGACCAGATCCTCACGGTCCTCACCGAGGCCTGACCCGTCCCTCGCCACACCCGCCGCGTCGTTCCTCGCGCGCACCATCGGGGAAAGTGCTGTCTCCCGAGCGGCTGAGGCAGCACTTTCCCCGATGGTGCCGTCTCGTCGAGGGCGGGGGCGCGGGGGCGGGCGAGGACGGGGGCGCGGGTGGGGCGGGGGGTGGTCAGTCGGTGGACGGGGTGGGGTCCAGGGCGGCCAGGACGGCCTCGGCGGTGCGCCGGCCGACACCCGGCACCTCGGTGATCTCCTCCACCGTCGCGGTGGAGAGCCGCTTGAGCGACCCGAAGTGCCGCAGCAGCGCCTTGCGCCGCACCTCACCCAGACCGGGCACCGTGTCCAGCGCCGACTCCGTCATGCGCTTGGAGCGCCGCTGCCGGTGGAAGGTGATGGCGAAGCGGTGCGCCTCGTCCCGGACGCGTTGCAGCAGGTAGAGGCCCTCGGAGGTGCGCGGGAGGATGACCGGGAACTCGTCGTCGGGCAGCCAGACCTCCTCCAGCCGCTTGGCCAGGCCGCAGAGTGCGACATCGTCGACGCCCAGGTCCGCGAGGGCCTGCGCCGCAGCCGCGACCTGGGGCGCACCACCGTCGACCACGACCAGCTGCGGCGGGTACGCGAACTTGCGCGGACGCCCGGTGGTCGGGTCGACCAGCGCCCCGACGCGCGGCTCGTCCTCGTCGGCCTGGCCGCCCGGCGCACCGGGGTCATCGGCCGACTCCACGCCCGCCTCACCGGTCTCGGCCCGCGCGTCCAGATAGCGGGCGAACCGCCGGCGCAGCACCTCGGACATGGCGGAGAGGTCGTCGGTGGCGCCCCGGATGATGAAGCGCCGGTACTCGCTCCTGCGCGGCAGCCCGTCCTCGAAGACCACCATGCTGGCCACCACGTCGGTGCCCTGGATCTGCGAGATGTCGAAGCACTCGATGCGCAGCGGGGACGTCCGCATGTCGAGCGCCTCGTGGATCTCGTCAAGGGCCTTGCCGCGCGTGGTCAGGTCGCCCGCCCGCTTCAGCTTGTGCCGGGTGAGGGCGTCCTTGGCGTTGCGCGTGACCGTCTCCAACAGGCTCCGCTTGTCGCCGCGCTGCGGCACCCGCAGCGACACCCGGCTGCCCCGGTGGCTGGACAACCAGTCGGCGAGGGCGTCGGCGTCGGCGGGCAGCTCGGGCACCAGCAACTCCCGGGGCACGTCCGCCTCGCCGTGTTCCCCGCCGTAGACCTGGGTGCAGAAGTGGTGCACCAGGTCGCCGGTGGTCAGGTCCTCGGTCTTCTCGACCACCCAGCCCCGCTGGCCGCGGATCCGGCCGTCGCGGACATGGAACACCTGGACGGCCGCTTCAAGCGGATCGTCGGCGAACGCGACCACGTCGGCGTCGGTGCCGTCACCGAGCACCACCGTCTGCTTCTCCATGGCGCGACGCAGCGCGGCCACGTCGTCGCGGAGCCGGGCGGCCCGCTCGAACTCCAACTGCTCGCTGGCCTCGATCATCTCCCGTTCGAGCCGGCGCACCATCGTGTCGGTGCGACCGCCCATGAAGTCGCAGAAGCCCTCGACGATGCGCCGGTGCTCCTCCGCCGAGACCCTGCCCACGCAGGGCGCGGAGCACTTGCCGATGTCGCCCAGCAGGCAGGGGCGGCCGACCTGGCCGGCCCGCTTGAAGACCCCTGCGGAGCAGGTCCGCGCCGGGAAGACCCGCAGGAGCAGGTCGAGCGTGTCGCGGATCGCCCACGCGTGTGAGTACGGCCCGAAGTAGCGCACGCCCGTGCGCTTCGCGCCGCGCATCACCTGGAGGCGGGGGAACTCCTCGTCCACGGTCACCGCGAGGTAGGGGTAGGACTTGTCGTCGCGGTAGCGCACGTTGAAGCGCGGGTCGAACTCCTTGATCCAGGTGAACTCCTGCTGGAGGGCCTCGACCTCGGTCCCCACGGAGATCCAGTCCACCGACTCTGCCGTGAAGACCATCTGGCGGGTGCGCTGATGCAGGTTGACCGGGTCGGCGAAGTAGGAGTTGAGCCGGCTGCGCAGGTTCTTCGCCTTGCCGACGTAGATGACCCGGCCGGTGCCGTCGCGGAAGCGGTAGACCCCCGGCGACTCCGGGATGGTGCCAGGTGCGGGACGGTAGGTCGAGGGGTCAGCCACGCCAGCAAGCGTAGTCCGCGCCCCCGACACTCCCCCGCGACCGACCGTGCCGCACCTCGGTGGCGGGACCGACCCGGGTTCATTGACGGCGCAGGGTCCGCACAGCCGGGACACCCCGACATCAACGAACCCGAGTGGATCTTGCGAGAACCCCGCGCCGGCCGGCGGTCAGGTGGTAGCCGGTCAGGCCAGTGTGATCCGGTCTCCGTCGACCTTGACGTCCTTGGGGACCAGCGGCTTGGTGGCCGGGCCGGTCTTGACCGAGCCGTCCTCGATCGAGAACTTGCTGCCGTGGCAGGCGCAGTTGATCGTGCCCCCGTCGACGTTGGTCACCGGGCAGTTCTGGTGGGTGCAGATCGGGTCGAAGCCCTTGAACTGACCTGGGGTGGGTTGGGTGATCACCACGCCCTGGGCGGCGAAGACCGCTCCCCCGCCGACCGGGATGTCGGTGGTCCGGGCCAGGGACTGGGCACCCTCGCGGTCACCGCCACCGGCGTCGCCGGTGCTCGTGACCCCCGGGCCGCCGCTGGCCGGCGCCGATCCGTCGCC
>NZ_JBFAMU010000030.1:0-23359 GCF_040656655.1 Micromonospora sp. NPDC049799 | reverse complement strand
GGCTGGGCGAACGACCTGTCCCCGGCCGGCGGAGCGGCTGCGGCCGGGCCGGCCTGGATCGGCGCGGTGGGGTGCCCCTGCGGTGGCGGCGCGGCGACTCCGCCGGGACCGGGTGGAGCCGGTGCGGCCGCCGGTGACGGGTCGGGGAGGCCGAGGTAGCGGCGTGCCGTGCGTACGGCCGGGTGGTCCTCGCCGAGCACGGCGGGGCCGGCGGTGACGACGCGGGTGAAGTTGCGGCGGGCCTCGTGCCGGTTGCCCAGTTCGTCCGCGACGGCGGCCAACTCGAAGGCCAGCGCCAGCATCAGTGGATCGGCGTGCGGCCAGCGGCGCTCCCCGGCCGCGAACGCCTCCTCCAGCACCCGGCGGGCCGCGCTCGGCTCGTCCGCCTCCCGGTGCAGCCGGGCCAGCAGGTGCGCGGTGCTCAGGGTGTCCGGGTGGTCCGGCCCGTACGGCGGGCGGGCCGACTCGACGGCGTCGGTGAGCAACCGGCGTGCGGCGGCGTGCTCGCCCGCGTCCCGCAGGGCGAGAGCCCGGTGTTGGACCGTGGCGAGCGGGGAGGGATGGGACACACCGTCATGCTGCCGCCACCGACCGCCCGACCGCTACCCGGACCCGCCGGGAAAGACCCGGATTCGCCCTTGATCACGAGGCCGGAGCCGCCACCGCTCACCTGGCGGAAGCCGATGTGCATGATCCATCCGGGGCGTGTACAGTAACTCCCCGTGCGGCCCGCCGGGCGGCCAACCGGTGGGAAGATCATTCGGTTGGCGCGGTAGGCTGGACGAGCAGGTCCGGGTGGCGGAATGGCAGACGCGCTAGCTTGAGGTGCTAGTGCCCGTATAGGGCGTGGGGGTTCAAGTCCCCCCTCGGACACCAACAATTACCTCACGGTGCGTGCTCAGATCGACGAGAGCGCGCACCGTTTGCGTTTCCGGCTCGTAGGTGAGCCGGAGGCCAGGCTGGCGGTAGACCTCGGCCTTGTCGGCGGGGTCCGCGTCGTGCAGTACGGCGGCGATGTCGCCGAGCGCTGTCACCAGGTCGTGATCTCTGTTCTCCCCGTACGGCGAGGGCTGTGGCCTGACGTTCTCACGACGGAAGTCCTCACGCGGTTGCCGTTGATGACCGCCTCCGTTTCGGTCGTGTTACCGTCCGCGGTCACAAACCGAAAGGGGGTGTGTGGCGGTGGCCGCCGGCGACGAACACGACGTGGCGGTGCGCGCGCTTCGGCTGCTCGCCGGAACCGACGCCACAGCTGCCGATGCCTTTGCCTCCTTGGCTGCACCTGGGGACGATGATCCGCGCGCTGGGGAAAGCGTCGAGCTCGCCCGTGTGGTCAGCGAACGGCTGGCTGACCTTGGCCGTCGCGAGCGCGAACTGACCGCTCTGTACGAGACCGCTGGGGACCTGTCGTCGCGCCGTGACCTTGAGGAGGTGTTGCAGGCGATCGTCGCCCGGGCGCGGGCGCTGCTTGGTACCGAGGCGGCGTATCTAATGTTGATCGACTCGCGGCGGGGCGACACGTATGTGCGGGTGACCGACGGCATCCGCACCGACGCGTTCAAGACTGCCCGGTTGGCCATGGGCGCGGGTCTGGGCGGGTTGGTGGCGCAGACCCGACGCCCGTACGCGACCCCGGACTACCCGCGCGACCGGCGGTTCAAGCACACCGTCGACCCGATCGTCAACGCCGAGGGCCTGATCGCCGTGCTCGGTGTGCCGCTGCTGTTGCGCGAGTCGGTGATCGGGGTGTTGTTCGCGGCCAACCGGCGGGAGCGGCCGTTCGGCGACTCCGAAGTCGCTCTGCTGATCTCGCTGGCCGCCCACGCCGCGATCGCGATCGAGACGGCTTCGCTGTTCGCTGACGTCCGCGCGCACAGCGATCTGGTGGAGCGCGCGGCGAGCGTGCATGAACGGCTCACGGCCGTCGCGGCCCGCGGCGGTCAGCTGCCGGAGGTCGCGGCGGTGGTCGCGGAGGCCCTCGCTGCGCGGGTCGTGGTTGCCGATCCGGCGCTACGGATCCTCGCTACCGCGCCAGGTGTTGGCGATGAGGCGGTGGTGCTGACCGGTGGGCTCGCCACGGCTTGCCAAGCGGCGATCACCGCCCAGGAGACGGTGGCCACTCCGGACGGGTGCGCCACCCCGGTCACCGCCGGCACCCAGCCGCTGGCCGTGCTGGCGGCCGGCCGGGGCGGGCTCGACGACGACGACCGGCGCACCCTCGAACGGGCCGCGCTGGTCGTGGCCATCCTCATGCTCACCCAACGGCAGCTGGCTGAGGCGGAGCAGCGAGTGCGCGGCGATCTGCTGGCCGACCTGCTCGCTGATACCCAACCCGAGCCGGATGGGCTACGTCGCCGAGCGGGGCTGCTCGGCGCCGACCTCGACGAGCCGCACGCGGTCGTGGTGGCCCAGCCGGTCCGCGACGAAGACCCGAGGATGGCGGTCAGCGCCTTGACCGGGTGGGCCGGTGAGCGGGGCGGCCTGGGCGGTGGCCACGGCCGCGCGGTCGTCTTGCTGATTCCGTCGGCTGACCCGGATGTCGCGGCACGGCAGGCAGCCGACCGTGCTCGACGGGCCGGTTGCCCGGTCACTGTCGGTGCGGGTGGCCCGGCCGCGGGGCCGGCCGCGACTCGTGCGGCATATCGGGAGGCCCGCCGGTGCGTGGATGTCGTGCTGGCGCTGGGTCGCGCGGGCACCGTCGCCACCCCGGACGATCTGGGCGCCTTCGGTCTTCTGCTCGGCTCGGCCGGTCAGGACCGGGTCGAGCGCTTTGTCCGCCGCACCCTCGGCCCCGTGCTGGACTACGACGCGCAGCGCGGATCCGACCTGCTGGCCACCGTCGAGGCCTACTTCGACGCCGACGGCGCCCATGCCCGCGCGGCTGCCGCACTGTTCATCCACCCCAACACGCTGTATCAGCGCATCGAGCGCATCAACGGACTGCTCGGTGCCGGCTGGCGGACCGGCGATCAAGCCCTGCAGATCCAGCTGGCAATCAAGCTTCATCGCATCGACCGGCACCTCGGCCGGGGCCGGTAGTGGAGGAAACCTCCACAAGGCCACGTGCGTAACGGATGCTCGACCCGTCGTCCCGGGCCCTGGCGGTTCCTAGATTTCGGTCATGGACGCACGCCAGCCCGCCATCCTCCCGTCTGAGTCGGCCCTGTCCGTCCAGAAGGCGGCCGATCCCCGGTTGCCCGTCGACGACTTCCGACCCAGATTCGCGGGTTTCGCCGAGTTCCTGCGCCACCGCACGGACCTCCACCAGCCGTATCTGACCGAGCTGCACCACGCGCGAAACACCCGCCGCCAGTGGTCGGTCGGGCAGTGGCAGCAGCGGGTCGAGGGGACCGCTGCGTGGCTGCGCGACCGGGGCATCGGCCCGGGCGACGCGGTCGCGACCCTGGCCGGCAACACCGCCGACGCGCTGGCGGTGGCGTACGGATGCTGGCTGGTCGGGGCGTGCTGCGTACCGCTGAACGCGCAGGAAGCCATCGACCGGCAGACGTACGTGCTGCGTGACTCAGGGGCAAGCCTGCTGATCCACGTGCCCGAGCAGGCCGACCGCGCCGCGGCCCTGGGCGCCATGACGTCGATCCCGCGCTACGACACCGGTGACCTGCCCACAGCGGGGGGCGGCCGGATCGATGATCCGGCGACCGGCCTGGACGTGGCGGCGCTGCGGTTGTACACGAGCGGGACCACCGGCGAGCCGAAGGGCATCATCACCACGGTCGGCAACCTGCTGACCGACCTGGACGCGCTGGCCACCACCTTCGCCTGGAGCGCCGCCACCCGGGTCTACACGGTGCTGCCGGTGCATCACGCCAACGCGCTGGTCATCTCCAGCCTGCTGCCCTGGCACACCGGCGCCTCCGCGGTCCTGGCCGACCGGTTCCGCACCGACACGTTCTGGCGCGATGTCGCCAATGAGCGGGCCACCACCGCCAGCCTGGTGCCGACCCTCCTGGAATTCCTGCTCGCCGCAGGCGGCCAGGCACCGGCGCACTTCACGGAGGTGCTGTGTGGTGCCGGTCCGCTGCTGGTGGAGACCGCCATGGCCTTCGAGAATCGGTTCGCCATCGCCATCCGGCACATCTACGGCCTGTCCGAGACCACCTGCGTGGCGTGCGCGATGCCCGCACTTCCCGCCGATGAGCGCAGCGGGTGGCACGCCGACTTCGGCTTCCCCAGCATCGGCAGCGCATTGCCGCACGCCGAGATGGCCGTCCTGCATCCGTTCACCGGACGCCCGGTGCCGGCGGAGGTCCGCGGTGAACTCGCCGTGCGGGGCGCCATCGTCATGCAGGGGTACGCCGGCCGCCCCGACGCCACCGCCGACGCCTTCCGCGACGGGTGGTTCCACACCGGCGACGAGGGCTTCTGGCGACCAGGACCAGGCGGGCGTCCAACGTTCTTCATCACCGGCCGCCTCAAGGAACTCATCATCCGCGGCGGGCACAACATCTCCCCGTTCGAGATCGACGAGGTGCTTCGCGCCCATCCACGGATCACCTTCGCCCTCGCGGTGCCCTTCGAGCACCGCGTCTACGGCGACGAGATCGCCGCCTACGTCGTCGCCGACGGTCCGCTCAGCGAGCAGGAGGTGCTGGACCATTGCGCCGGCCGGCTGGATTTCGCCCACCAGCCCAAGGTCGTCATCTTCGGTGACGACGTGCCCTACACCGCCACCGGCAAGGCCAAACGCATCGAACTGAAGAATCGCCTCGCCCCCGAGTTGCTCGCCTACCGCGAGGCGACCTTCCGCCGCCCCCAGGTCACCCACTCCGCCGAGGAGCCACGATGAGACGGTCCCGACTCGCCACCGCCGTGGCGTGCGTACTGCTGGCCGGCGCCTGTGCCAGTCCCACAGAGACCGCTGGTGACACCGGCCCCGTCATGGTGGGATTGATCGTCACCACCAGCGGGCCCCTGGCCGCCTACGGGCAACAATGGCTGGCCGGCTTCCACGCCGGGCTGTCGTACGCCACCGGTGACACCGGAACCGTCAACGGCCACAAGGTCGAGGTCACCGAGGTCGACGACACCGCCGATCCGGCCAAGGCGGTCTCCGCCGCCAAGGACCTCATCGGCAAGGGCGCGCGAATCATCGGCGGCTCGATCGCCTCCGGCGTCGCTGTCCAGGTCGCCCCGATCGCCGCCCAGAACAAGGTGCTCAACCTTTCCGGCCCGGCCGCCACCGACGCGATCACCGGCATCAACCGCTACACGTTCCGTTCCGGCCGGCAAACCCTGCAGGACCTGGCCACCACCCAGGCGATGGTTGGCGACACCACCGGCAAGAAGATCCTCGTCTTCGCCCAGGACAACACCTTCGGTCAGGCCAACCTCGCGGCGGTCAAGGCCAATCCGCGCGGCGCCGTCGTCTCGGGGATCCTGGTTCCGGTCTCGGCGGTCGACTTCACTCCCTTCGCCGCCCAGGCCGCTGTCGTCAAGCCGGACCTGCTGTCGGTCGCGTGGGCCGGCAACACCGCTCCGGCCATGTGGCAGGCGCTCAAACAGCAGGGCGCCCTCGACCACACCACCGTCGTCACCGGCCTGGACCTGCGCGCCTCCTACCCGACCCTGGCCGACGTCGCCTCCCGGTTGACCCTGGCCGCCCACTACTTCGCCGAGGCCACCACCAACCCCGTCAACCAGGCGATGATCGCCGCGGTCACGGCCGGCGGCGGACAGGTCGACCTGTTCACCGCCGACGGTTTCGTCGCCGCGCTGATGCTCGTGCACGCCGTGCAGGCCAGCCCCGACAATGTCGACAAGCAGATCACCGCGCTCGAAGGGTGGAGGTTCGACGCCCCGAAGGGCCGGCAGACGATCCGCGCCGCCGACCACGCCATGCTGCAGCCGATGTTCCACGCCCGCTTCACCAACCACGGCGGCACGCTCGTTCCTTCCGCCGTACGCGCCCTGTCCGCCGACGAGACCGCCCCGCCCGTCGTGGCGATGAAGCAGTAGGAGCAGCACCATGTCGTTCGACGAACTCGACATCCCCGTGCGCGGCGGCACCCTGCGGGTCTGCCGTTGGGCTGCCGGCGACCCGGCCGCACCGACCGTCCTGGCCGCCCACGGGATCACCGCCAACGCCCTGTCCTGGGCGGCCGTCGCCGACGCCCTGGCCGGCCGGGCCACGCTGATCGCCGCCGACCTGCGGGGCCGCGCCTGCAGCGCCGGCCTGCCCGGCCCGTACGGGCTCGCCCAGCATGCCGACGATCTCATCGCCGTCGCCGACCACCTTGGCCTGCAGCAGGTGGCGATCGCGGGTCACTCCATGGGCGCCTTCGTCGCCGCCGTCACCGCAGTCCGCCACCCACAGCGGGTGTCGGCCCTGCTGCTGGTCGACGGCGGCGTCACCCTTCAGGTACCCGAGGGCGCCGACATCGACCAGATCCTGCAGGCGGTGATCGGCCCGGCGATGGGCCGACTGCAGATGACGTTCGACAGCTCGCAGGCGTACCTGGACTTCTGGCGCGCCCACCCCGCCCTGTCCGCGGACTGGACGCCGGTCATCGAGGCGTACGCGTTGCGTGACCTCATCGGCCAGACGCCGGCCCTGCGGTCGTCGTGCTCGCTGGATGCGGTGCGCGCCGACGCCACCGACACCCTCCTCGATCCGCTGACCACCACCGCGATCAACCACGTCGGCTGCCCCACCATGCTGCTGTGGTGCGAACGGGGAGTCCTCGACGAGCCGCAAGGCCTCTACGACGACGTCCGGCTGGATGCCGCCGGTGTGGACCGCACCCGGATCACTGTGGCACGCGTCGACGACGTCAACCACTACACGATCCTGCTGAGCCCCAAGGGGGCAGCGCTCGTCGCCGACCACATCGGACGGCTCGCGTGAGAGCGGTGCAGGTCGCCGGGGTCGGGATGATCCCGTTCCGTAAGCCATCGCAGAGCCTGCCGTATCACGTCATGGGTGCGCAGGCGGCCCGGGCCGCGCTCACCGACGCGGGCGTGGAGTACCACCAGATCCAGCAGGCATATGCCGGCTACGTGTACGGCGACTCCACCTGCGGGCAGGCGGCCCTGTACGGGCTGGGCGTCACCGGCATCCCGATCATCAACGTCACCAACAACTGCGCCACCGGTTCCTCGGCACTGTGGCTGGCTCGCCAGGCCGTCGCCACCGGCGCCGCCGACTGCGTCCTGGTGCTCGGCTTCGAGCAGATGACACCGGGTGCGCTGGGGATGGCGTTCGACGATCGGGACAGCCCGCTCGACCGCGGCGACACCACCCGCGCCCGGCTGCAGGACGATGGCGGCGTGCCGTTCGCGCATGCCTACTTCGGTGGTGCGGGCGTCGAGTACGCCCGCCGCCACGGCACCCGGCCGGAGACCTTCGCCGCCATCGTCGTCAAGGCCCGCCGGCACGCCGCCGCCAACCCGAACGCCGTGTTCCGTGACCCGGTCACCGTCGAACAGGTGCTCGCCTCCCCGGCAATCTACGGGCCGCTGACCCGGCTGCAATGCTGCCCACCCACGTCCGGTGCCGCATCGGCCGTGCTGTGCAGCACCGACTTCGCCCGTACCCACGGTCTGCCCACCACGGTGACCATCCGCGCTCAGGCACTGACCACCGACACTCCCGGCACGTTCGACGGCGACACCGACATGATGCGCCTGGTCGGCTACGACATGACCCGACGGGCGGCTCGCCAGGTGTATGAGTCGTCCGGCGTGGATCCCGGCGACATCCCCGTGGTCGAGCTGCACGACTGCTTCACCACCAACGAACTCATCAGCTATGAAGCCCTCGGGCTGACCCCGGAGGGCACTGCCGAGAAGTTCGTCGCGGACGCCGCCAACACCTACGGCGGCCAGGTGGTCGTCAACCCCTCCGGCGGCCTGCTCGCCAAGGGCCACCCGCTCGGCGCCACCGGTCTGGCCCAGGTCGCGGAGCTGAGCTGGCAGCTACGCGGCGCTGCCGCCGCTCGCCAAGTCGACGGCGTACGCCTCGGACTCGCCCACAACATCGGACTAGGTGGCGCCTGCGTCGTCACCCTCCTGGAAGCGACCCGATGAACCTGACAGACCGCGTCGCTGTCGTCACCGACTCCGGCCGAGGCATCGGCCAAGCCATCGCCGTCAAACTCGCCGCCCACGGCGCCCGGGTCGTCGTCAACGACCTGGATCCCGCGCCCGCTGCCGAGACCGTCGCCCTCATCGCCCGGTCCGGCGGTGCGGCGGTCACCGTGACCGGCAGCATCACCGAACCCGGCTTCGCCAAGCGTGCCGTCGATGCCGCCGTCGACCTCGGCGGGCTGGACATCATCGTCAACAACGCCGGCTACACGTGGGACGCGGTCATCCAGAAGACCACCGACGAACAGTGGAGCGCCATCCTCGACGTCCACCTCACCGCGCCGTTCCGGCTCCTGCGGGCCGCCCAACCGGTCATCAAGCGACTGGCCGAGCGCGACCGGTCCTCCGGCAACCTGCACCACCGGAAGATCGTCAACATCTCGTCGATTTCCGGGTTGTCCGGCAACCCGGGTCAGGCCAACTACGCGGCCGCCAAGGCCGGCATCATCGGGCTGACCAAGACCCTGGCCAAGGAGTGGGGCCGGTACGCGGTCAACGTCAACGCCGTCGCCTACGGCGTCATCCGTACCCGGCTGACCGACCCCGACGGCCCAGGTGCCATCGACATCGACGGCCGGCAGCTATCGGTCGGCATCAACCACGATATCGCCGACAGTCTCGACCGAGCTATCCCGCTCGGCCGGCCCGGCACCGTCGAGGAAGCCGCCGGCGCCGCCTACCTGCTCTGCACACCCGAATCCGACTACATCACCGGCGAGGTCGTCGTCTGCGCAGGCGGCTACACCTTTTAGATCCCGACTTCAGGGGTGAGCGCGTGGCCACCTCGCCTCCGGCTCGTGACCACGACAGGAACCTGCCGGGAGCGTTCCCTGTCGGCGGGCCGAGGTCCGGGGCGCAGCTCGCCCGCCCCCGACCTTGGTCGACATCGGCACGACCGACATTCCGGGTGACGTCGCCTTCTATACCCGGCTCGTCGGCTGGCACATCTGTCCGGCTGGCAGGGCGGCAATGTCAGCGTGTCACGAGCCTGGAAGTGCGGTCATGCGAGATCTCCCAGCCGGGGAATGACGTGCTCGCCCAGGCCCTCGATGAATCCGACCGGGTCATCGCCGAACGGCATCGTCTGACCGGCCATCTCGATGTGGAGCCAGGTCACCATTGCCCCCGTGTTCTCTGCTTTGGATCGATTCGGACCTCGGGCGCTGGTCTGCCCAGGCCGACTGTCAGCTCGCCCAAGAAGCGCGCCTCTGCGATTCGCTGATTCGCCGCGGTCAGTTCCACTTTCTTCGCTGCTCAGCCCCGGCACCAGGCCAGGGTCGATGCGGTCTTGTCGCCACCAGGCATAGATGGACTGGCCGCTGATTCCCGGGTCCCGGGCCACGCAGGTCATCCACCGGACGGATCAGGCACCGGCGTGTCGCCGCCGGACGGCACCTTCTTGCCGTGGGTTTCGATGTCGGGAGCGGTGAGCAGTCGGACGGTCTGGTCGACGTAGCGGTGGCGGTCCGCCTCGGCGGCGGGCAGGGTTCCCGGCGCGACGTGCGCCATCTGCGCATAGCCCAGGTAGGCGGTGACCGCCAGCAGCCCACGGCGCCGAGCCTCCTCGGCCGGCCAACCGAGCGCGGCGAACAGCCCTGCGGTGTACGCCACCCGACGCTCGGTGACCCGGGCGAGCACTGGAGCGACGTGTGGGTGGTCGGCGGTGGCCAGCATCGCGAGCTCGATGGAACCGTCCTCTTGAAACACCGTGGATTCCAGGACCAGGCCGATGAGCAGCCGAAGCCGGGCGAGCGGGTCGGGTTCGTTGTCGACGTGGCCGATGACGGCATCGGTGTGCTCGCGTTCCCACCGCAGCACGGCCGCCTCGATCAGGGCGTCCCGGTTGGCGAAGTGCCAGTAGAAGCTGCCCTTCGTGGCACCCAGCCGGGCCGCGAGGGGCTCCACCGCGACCGCCGCGAGGCCCCCGCCGGCCATCGCGTCCAAGGCCGCCGAGGTCCAGTCGTCGGCCGTCAAACGGGTTGCCGTCCGCTCCCCGGTACCGCGCTGGACACGTCGCTGGCTCATCACTGTACGGTAGCGTATGGAAAACATACGGGAGCGTACAGAGGCGACGATGGCTGCCACGGTGCACAACACCCACGATCGCGCGTTACCGGTTCCGGCGGCGGAGGCGGGCCGGCTCGTAGACCGGATCGGCGCCGCCGACGACTCGCTCTGGCCCACACCCGCCTGGATGCCGATGCGGTTCGACCGGCCGCTCGCCGTCGGCGCCGATGGCGGACACGGTCCGATCCGGTACCACGTCACCGGGTACGAGCCGGGTCGACGGGTCGAGTTGACCTTCCACCCGCGCACCGGCCTGATCGGTAGCCACATCCTGGAGGTCGAGGAGCGCGGCCCGCACGCCTGCCTGCTGCGGCACCGGTTGAGCGCCCGGCCGGTCGGCCGCATGCGGCTGCTCTGGCCCGCCCTGGTACGGGTCTGCCACGACACCGTCATCGAACACCTGCTGGACAACGCCGAACGCGCCGTGACCGGCACCGTCGCGCATCCCGTCCGGTACCCGTGGCGGGCCCGGCTCGCCGTCAGCATGGAGAGCGTCCGCGTACGCGTCGTGCCAATCCCCATTGCCGCGACCCTGCTGCACGACTCCGTCCACCGGCCCGATCTGGCCGACGCCTTCGCCCTGCGGGTGCCACCCGGCACCACCACCGATCCGCAGGACTGGGCGGCCGCGATCTTCCGCAATCCGCCCCGAGTTGTGGTTGCGCTGCTGCGCCTGCGGAATCGACTGGTCACCCCGCTCGGCATCGAGCGCAGCGACGCTTCAGCCTTCGACACCATCACCCGTTCCGACCGGGAGGTGCTGCTCGGCACCGACGCCAGCCACCTGACCTTTCGGGCCAGCGTCCTGGTCGAGCCGGACCCCGACGGCACGACGATTACCGTCGCCACCCTGGCAGGGACCCGTTCCCGGTCCGGCCGCGCCTACCTCGCCGCCGTACGCCTGATACACCCACTGGTGGTCAGGGCGATGCTGCGCCACGCCGGCCGGACCACCATCGCCCCTGGTGGTCCACCGGCTTCGCCGGGACACGCGGCTGATAAGGCACGCCGCCGCGGTTAGACAGCAGCGGAACCAGCCCGGCTCGCCAGCGCAACGGCCGCCGCCAGCGATACAAAGATCCCACGGCTTGAGCAACCGATCGCCGTCCGGCAACGCAAGGATGCCAGCCGAGCGCCACAACGACCGGCCCGCGAACCCGCGAGCGCCGTCGAGGCGCGCTCCCGGTCGGGAATCGGTCCGTGTCGATCCTCGTCCAGAACCGACTCCCAACGGCCTAGCATCGGCGCCGGTGCCACCTGGGCGCCTGTTGTAGTTCTTCCCGGACGACGATCATGGCGTCATGGTCGACCTCGCCCCTGGGACACCAAATCTGTCGATGAGCAGTCGGGCAACGTTGCGAGGAGCGGGTGTCAGGAGACCGCCGGAGGCCAGCGGTGTGTGCGCCACTCGTTCCATGTCGCGAATCCGGCCGGTGGGTCATCGATGGGTTCGCTGCCGTCGAGCTCGCCTGGCGTGGGGATGTCGATGTTGGCGGCCCACTCGGCGAGTTCTTCATCGGACATGGGCCACGTCGTGTGTGGGGCTTCGGTTTGGCGCTGATCGAGTCGTCTGCGCTGTTCGGCAGGGGTGAGTTCGAAGTAGCGCATTTGCACCGTTGCGCCGAGGTCCGCTGCGGCCTGGCGTAGGGCGGAGCGCTCGTTGCGGCTCCAGAGGCCGAAGTCGATCACGACATTGGTGCCGAGTTCGAGGGCGCGCAGCCCGATCTGGATGAGCCGTCCTTCGATCACGTCCTGAGCCGATGGCGGATTCTCGTGCCCGTAGAGAGCCTTCACCCATTCGTCCTTGGTGAGACGGAGTGCCTTCTGCTCGATCTCGATGCGCCAAGCGGCAGTGGTCTTCCCCGTGCAGGGGAGTCCCACGGTGAGGAAGAGTGTCGGTTGCCTCATCGTCACCCGCTTTCGACCGGAGGCCCATCTCCACCGACGCCCACTGATACCGCCGGCCGGCCGTCAGCGCTCGGCGCGGCATCGACCTGTCGTTGCGGCGACTCGCCCCAGGCCAGGTCGGAGAGCGGCCGTGATGGCTCACCATCGGCACCAGTCCCCCTGAGACGCCAGGCTATCGCTCACGCTTCAACCGGTGGTCCCGACCGGGCGAGACGGCCCTGGCGCGGGCACCTCTCCGGTAGACCGGAACTGGCATCATGGCCGCATGCCGGGCGATCTCTGGGTGTCGATGGCTTCGCGTGGTGGCGTGGTCCCCGCCTTGCCCGACGTGGCCAGGGCGGCGGTCAGTTGAGCGACGACAGGTGGCGCGGTCGTCCGGCTCGGGTCCCCCCGGGCGGGAGACGCGACCCTCGCCGGAATGTGGCCCTGCTGCTGGTGACGGTGTCGAGTCTGCTCTCGGTCGTGCTGGCCGTCGTGGTCAACGTCGCGACCGGCGGTGAACTGCCCGAACCGGTCGCGGCGTACGGCTGGCTGGCCTGGCCCACGGTCGCCGCGCTGGCCCTCGCCGGGGTCGGCCTCGCTCTGTGGCAGCACCGGCTGGGACAGGTCGACCACCCTTCCGCGTCATCCGCTCTCCCTCCGACGGAAGCCCCGTCCCCGCCGAGCGAACTTCCGGTCGCGCCGCGCCTCACCGGCCGGGAGACGGAGCTGGCCACCGTCGAGGAACTGGTCGCGGACGGCGCACAGGTCGTCAGCATTTCCGCGGCGGCGGGCACGGGAAAGTCGGCGCTGGCCGTGTCCTACGCCCATCGGGTCCGCGAGCGGTTCCCGGACGGCCAGTTGTACATCGCCCTGGGCGGCGCCGGCCCCGATCCCGTGCCGTCGCAGGAAGCGCTGATCCGGATGCTCAGGGCACTCGGCCGCGACGTGGAGGAACGGCGGGGCACGCTGGAGGAGCTGTCGTCACGCTTCCGGTCCGTGGTCGCGGACCGGCGGCTTCTCGTCGTACTCGACGATGCCTGCGACGCGGCGCAGGTACGGCCGCTGATCGCGGCGGGTGCGGGCTGTCTCACCCTGGTCACGAGTCGCCGGTTGATCGCCGACCTGCCGGGAACCGCCGTGCTGACCCTCGACGCGCTACCGTCCGGACAGGCGCTCGAACTGCTGGCGGCGACGGTCGGCGCGGACCGGGTCGCCGCGGACCCCTCGGGTGCCCGACGGCTGGTCGAGGTCTGCGCGGGGCTGCCGCTTGCGCTGCGCATCGTCGGATCCCGGCTCCGCGCCCGACCCGGCTGGACCCCGTCCGCCCTGGCCGACCGGTTGGCGGACGAGAGCCGCCGGCTCGACGAGCTACGGCTGGGTGACCGGACGATCAGGTCGGCCTTCCAGTCCACGTACGAGGAGTTGAGCGACGTGGACCGACTGGTGTTTCGACGAGCCGGGTCGCATCCGGGTGTGCTGTTCGGGCTCGAGTCGGCGGCGCGTCGGTGCGGGCTCGATTCGTCCGTGGTGCGGGACGCCCTGGACCGGTTGGTGGACGCCTTCCTGGTCGAGGCGCCGACACCGTCGAGCTACCGGCTGCACGACCTCCTGCGGCTGTTCGCCGGGGAGATGGTGGAGCGGCAGGAGACGGCCGGTGACCGTGCCGCCTGCCTCATCCGGCAGCTGGACTGGTTACGGGACAGGGCCGGGTCGGGCGACGGTGTCGCCGCCGAACGCGACAACATCCTGGCCGTGCTGCGGACCGCGGTCGCCGAGGGGCTCACCGACCAGGCGTGGGCACTGGTGGAGGCGGTGCATCCGCTGCTGACCGCGGCCGACGACCACAGCTACCGACTGCAGCTGTGGCGATCGGCGGAGCAGGCCGCGGCGTCGGCGGGCGACGACCGGAGACGGGTGCGCGCGTTGCGCTGGGTCTCGCACTCCTACGGATTGGCCGGCGAGGTGGAGTCTGAGCTGGCTGCGGCGCGGAAGGCCGTCACTCTCGCCGAGCAGCTCGCCGACACGGGGGAGTTGGCACAGACCGTCCGCCGACTGGGCGAGGCGCTGCGGTCGTACGGACGTCCGGACGAGGCGGAGGAGCCGCTGCTGCGGGCACTGCGACTGTTCCAACGGTCGCACGCGGTCGAGGAGGAGATTGAGGTTCGCTCCGCCCTGGGCGTCCTCTACAACACCCTTGGTCGTCCGGAGCGCAGCATTCCCACGCTGGAGCGGGCGGCGGCACTCCTTCCGGCGACGGAGACGGCCCTGCACGGCTACGTGTTCCTGGGGCTGGCTGCCGGATACAAGATCGCCGGCCACCCGACGGAGGCAGCTGCCCTGACGAGGCGAGCCTTCGACATCGCCGGCCGGCTGGACGACGAGTTCCTCCGCGGGTACTGCTTCCACGAACGGGGCTGGCTCGCCGCGGAGGACGAGCGGCACCGGGACGCCGAACAGGACTTCCGCGCCATGCTGGAGATCTTCACGCGTATCCGGCACGGCGCCGGGGTGGGCGGGGCGCACCACGCGCTCGGCGCCGTCGCGGCCGCTCAGGGTCGTCCGGACCAGGCGGCCACGGCGTACCGGGCGGCGATCGGAGTGTACGAACGGCTGGGCAACATGGAGTTCGCGAGTAGGGTCCGGAGTTCCCTGGCGACGCTCGACTCGACCCGACCGAGCGCCGATGGCGACCGTATGAGCCCCGACGACACCGACCCGAGAGCGAGTCGGCCCTGAGTACCGAAGGTCTGCGAGATCGCTGGGCCGAAACCAGCGAAGATCGTCGTGCTCCTCGGGTGCGGCGTTGACAGAGCCGTGACCAGGCGGGGAGGTGTCCGCCTGTGCTGTTACCGACTTCGTGCTCTACCGGTTCGCCGACAATGACCACATAGGACGATGGTTGTTCGATCTCGCACCGGCCGTTCTGATCATGCTGGGGTGGCGGCGTGCAGCAGGTCGGCGATGATGCGGATGCCTTCGCGGATGTCGTCCGTGGTGAGGTTGCCGAAGCCGAGAACGAGTTGCGCTGGATGCGGTTGCGACGTCATGCGGTAGCTGCTCATGCCGTAGAGGCCCACGGATCGGTGTCGGGCGGCTGTGATGATGGACGATTCGTCGGCGCCGGTTGGTAGTTGGGCGACGGCGTGGAAGCCGGCGGCGAGGCCATGAAGCTCGATGGCGGGTGCGTGTTCCCGCAGCGCTTCCACGAGGGCATTGCGGCGCGTGGCGTAGCGGCGGCGCATGTGGCGTAGGTGCCGGTCGTACGTGCCACCGCGGAGTAGCTCGGCGAGGGCGAGTTGGTCGATGACGGGTGAGCCGCGATCGGCGAGCTGCTTGTGCTTGGCGACTGCGGCCGACAGGTGTGGTGGTGTGAGTGCCCAGCCAAGCCGCAGGGCGGGTGCGAGTGACTTGCTGACAGAGCCGAGCAGCGCTACCCGGTCCGGGGCGAGGCCTTGGAGGGCCCCGACCGGCTCACGGTCGTATCGGAATTCGGTGTCGTAGTCGTCCTCGATGATCGTCGCGTCTCGGGCCGATGCCCACGCGACGACGGCATGTCGCCGTTGCGGGGTCAGGACGGCGCCGGTGGGTGACTGGTGTGCCGGGGTGAGGATGACGGCGCGTGCGTTGGTTGCCGAGAGGGCTTCTACGTCGATGCCCTGCACGTCCACGGGTACGGCGACGACCTCCAGACCCAGCGCCTTGCCAATCGTGCGGTGGTCGGGATCGCCGGGGTCCTCGACGGCTACGGTCTTGACGCCGTCGTCGGCGAGCGCGCGCAGGAGCAGTTGAAGCCCTTGCGCGTACCCGGCGCAGATGACCGTGTGGCGAGGGTCTGTGGCCGCGCCACGGACCCGTCGAAGATAGGCGGCGAGTACCTGGCGCAGTGCTGGGTCGCCGTACGGGTCGGGGTAGGCGAGTAGGTGAGTTGGCGCATCTCGGCAGGCGCGGCGCAGTGCGCGGCCCCACTCTTCGCGGGGAAAGCTCGAGAGGTCGGGTACGGCGGGCCGGAAGTCGATGCCGACCGGCACGCTGTCGGTGGGCCGCACCGAACGGTCCGGCGACTGGCGGGCGGTCACGGCCACACGCGTGGCCGCGCCAGGGGAGGCGACGAGGTAACCCTCGGCCTGTAGTTGGGCGTAGCACTCGGTGACCAGACCGCGGGAGACGCCGAGGTCGCCGGCTAGCACGCGAGATGAGGGCAACCGTTCGCCAGCGCCCAACCGACCGGTTCGAATGGCTTCCCGCAGCGCGCGTTCGATCTGGTTGCGGAGCGGTTCCCCGCTGTTCCGGTCAACAGGCAGGGGCAGCTCAGGTCCGAAACTGGTCCACTGGACAGGCATCAAACTGGACCTTACAGATGGACCTGTTGCGGTCCTACTGTTCCCCCATGGTTCACCACCCGCCAGCCGCGCAGGCGAACGCCTCGGCGAGCACGATCGTCGAGCCGATCCTGACTACGCCGCTGGTACGGCTGTTGGTGGCCTCGCTCGGCGCGCTGGGCAGCTTCTACCTGCTGATGCCGGTCGTACCGTTGTACGCGGTCGGAACCGGCGCAGGCGGGGTGGGCGCGGGCCTGACGACCGGGGTCCTGATGCTCGGCACGGTGTTGACCGAGTTGGCCGCGCCAGCGTTGATCCGTAGATGCGGCTACCGGACGGTCGTGGCGCTGGCCCTGGTGCTGCTGGGGGCGCCGGCCATCGTGCTCCTGGCGTCGTCGTGGCCGCCGGTGGTGCTGGGGGTCTGCCTCCTGCGCGGGGCGGGACTGGGGATCGTGTTCGTCGCAGGCGCGGCCCTGGCGGCCGAACTGGCGCCGGACGCTCGCCGTACCGAAACGCTCGGGCATTACGGCGCGGCCGTCGGCATCCCATCGATCATCTTTCTCCCCATGGGGGTGTGGCTGAGCCGGCACGTCGGTTTCGCACCCGTCTTCGTCATCGGTGCGGCCCTGGCGATGCTGTCATTGATGGCGGTGCGCGGCCTGCCCGCCAGGTCGTCGCGGGTCGAGCCGGCGCCAACCGGGGTGGTGCGGGACCCGATCGACATGGGTGGTCTTGCCCGCCCGATGGTTGTCTTCGCCGCCGTCGCGTTGGTGGCCGGAGTGCTGCTGACCTTTCTCCCGCTCAGCCTCTCCGCGTCATCGCCCGGGCTGGCAGCGGTGGCGCTCCTTGTGCAGTCGTGCACCACTCCGCTCGCCCGCTGGGCAGCGGGCCGGTACGGCAGCCGGTACGGTGCCAGGCTGCTCCTGCCCGCAGTCATCGCCGTGGTGGGGGGGACCGCCGGGCTCGCCTGCGTACACGGTCCGCTGGCGGTGATCGCCTGCGTGGCGCTGTTCGGCATCGGATTCGGCGTCGCCCAGAACGTGACGTTGGCCCTGATGTTCGACCGCGTAGCCAGGTCCGGCTATCCGCGCGTGAGCATGCTGTGGAACCTCGCCTACGACGCTGGGATGGGCGTCGGGGCCGTCGGGTTCGGTCTCCTTGTCGCCCCGATCGGATATTCGGCGGGGTTCGCGCTGACCGCCGCCGTTCTCCTTACCGTCCTCGTGCCCGCATGGCGCGAGTGGCGTCGTTTCCCGCCCGCACAAGGAGAACCAGATGGGTAGCGTCCTGTTGAGCATGAGCGTGTCGTTGGACGGCTTCGCCGCCGGACCTGACGTCACCGCCGAACACCCGATGGGCAGAGGCGGCGAGCGGTTGCACGAGTGGTTGTTCCACGACGGCGGGGATCGCGCGGTGGCAGCCGACGGCGCCACCCCGGTCGGGGTCGATGCCGAGCAGGCACGGGAACGTTACGCGACGACCGGCGCCGTGGTGATCGGAAAGCGTACCTTCGACATCGGTGTGGGCCTGTGGCAGGACACCCCGTTCCCGGTGCCGTGCTTCGTGATCACTCATGCGCCGCGCGACCCGCTGACCATGAAGAGTGACAGTTTCACGTTCGTCACCGACGGACTCCACAGCGCGCTGCGCCGGGCGCAACAGGCAGCGGGCGACAGAAGCGTCCTGATCATGGGTGGTCCCACCACAGGACAACAGTTCGTCAGGGCCGGGCTCGTGGACGAGATTCATCTGCAACTCGTGCCGGTGTTGCTCGGCACCGGAACACGACTGTTCGACGACCTGGGCACCGATCACATCGAACTCGAACGAACCGCGGTCATTGAGTCACCCCACGTCACCCACCTACGTTTTCGCGTCGTGAGGTGAGTGCCGCTCGCCTACGTCATCGCCCTGAACCGCCTGCACGCCTCCGCTGTCTCCGCGCCGGGCTATCCCACCTCGGCCGCTCTGTCCGCCGCCGCGAGGAAGTCGTCCACCAGGTCGGCGGTGTCCTCGATGCCGGTGGAGATGCGCACCAGCCCATCGGAGATGCCGGTGGCGGCCAACTGCTCGGCGTCCACGATGCCCGCCCACATCGACCGGGGGTGCACCACCAGCGTGCTGACGCTGCCCAGGCTGGCCGCTCGTTTGGCCAGCCGCAGCCCGGTCAGCAGCGCGGCGGCTCCCGCCCGGCCCGCCTTCAGGTCGACGCTGAGCACCCCGCCGAAGCCGGTCATGTGCCGGCGGGCCAGCGCGTGCTGCGGGTGCGACGGCAGCCCCGGGTAGCGGACCCGGGCCACCGCCGGGTGCTCCTCCAGGGCACGGGCCAGGGCAAGGGCGTTGGCGTTGTGCCGCTCCACGCGCAGCGGCAGCGTACGGATGCCGCGCAGCAGCAGCCAGGCGTCCACCGGGCCGAGGGTGCTGCCGGTGACGATGGCCGTCTGCCACACCCGCTCGACCAACTCGGTGGAGCCGACCACCACCCCCGCCGACACGTCGGAGTGGCCGCCGAGGAACTTGGTGCCGCTGTGCCAGACCAGGTCCGCCCCGGCAGCCATCGGACGCTGGTTGATCGGCGTGGCGAAGGTGTTGTCGACCACGACCAGCGCGCCGGCCGCATGGGCCAGCTCCACCACGGCCGTCAGGTCGGTCAGCTCCAGCAGCGGATTGCTCGGCGTCTCCACCAGCACGAGGCGGGTCCGCGGCCCCATCGCCCGTTCGAACGCCGCGGTGTCGGTCTGGTCGACCTGGGTGTACGACACCCCGAACCGTGGCAGCAGGCCGGTGGCGAGCGAGGTGGTGCCGCCGTACGTGCTGCGCTGCACCACCACGTGGTCGCCGGCGGAGAGCAGGGCCAGCGCGAGGGTGCTGATCGCGCCCATCCCGGAAGCGGTGACCAGGCCCGTCTCCGCGCCCTCGAGCTCGGCGACGACGGCGGCCACCTGGGCGTGGTTCGGGTTGCCGTACCGGGTGTAGAAGGAACTGCCCCGTGTCTCGGTGGCGATCTCGGTGAACTGCTCGTCGGACTCGGCGCTGAAGGTCACGCTCTGCACGATCGACGGCGCCACCGCCCCGCCCGGGACCAGGCCGTCGTCACCGTGCACGGCGGCCGTGCTGAAACCGGTCATGAACGGGCCACCCGATCCACCAGTCTGTCGTAACTGCCCAGCGTCACGAACTCCGGCAGCGTGAGGTCGCTGCCGTGGCGCTGCCGCAGCACGGTGACCAGTCGCAACGCGCGCAGCGAGTCCCCGCCGGCGGCCGACCAGTCGGTCGCCGGATCACCCGGCGCGACCCCGAGCACCTCCTGCCAGGCCGCCGCCACCCGGGTAGCCCACCGCGCCCGCGCGTCGTCGCCGGCCGCCCGCCTGCCGGTGGCCACGGCGGGCAGCGGCGCGTTCGGGTCAGCCGCCAGCAGCTGGCGGAAACCGTCGGCGAAGGTGTCCACCCGGTCCGTGGGGACGGTCCGATGGTCGTACTGAAGGGTGAGGGCCAGACGGCCGCTGTCGGCGTCCAGTTCGGCGTCGACGGCGAGGCTGAACGCCACGTCCACGGTGATGCCCCGACTGTCCACGATGCGGGTGCCGCCGCCGGCCGGCCCGTTCGGAAAGTGGGTCCAGTTGAAGAAGTGGTCGAAGCGAGGGCCGGCCCCACCGGAGCGGACGATCTCCGCGAGCGGGAAGCGGTGGTGCCCCATCATGTCCCGTTCGACCCGCCACACCTCGGCCGCCAGCTCGGCCGGCGAGCGGGTGCCCAGCTCCACGCTGACCGGCAGGGTGTTGAGGAACAGCCCGAGGGTGGCGTCGCTGCCCTCGCCCTCCGGCCGGCCGCCGACCACCAGGCCGCTGATCACGTCGTCCCGGCCGGTGAGCTCGCCGATCATCCGCAGGTGGATGGCGAGCAGCCAGGACTTGACCGGCACCCCGGCGGCCCGGGCCGCCTCGGTGACCACGTCGGTGGTGCCCGCCCTGAGCGGCACCTGCTGAGTGGTGGTGGTCCGTGGGCCCGCCCCACCGAGCAGCAGCGGCGGCACCGCGCCCGCGCCGTCCAACCAGAACCGGCGGGTGGCCCGGTCGGCCAGGGCGCGCCGCTCGGCGGCCACGTAGTCCCGGAACGGCAGGCCGGGGCGGGCCGGGTGGGTCGTCCCGGCCCGCTCCCGGTCGTACGCGGCGAGCAGGTCGGTGCGGAACAGGTGCAAACTCCAGCCGTCGAGGATGGCGTGGTACTCGGCGACGATCAGGGTGAACGTGTCGGCGTCCTCCCGAACGGCGTGCAGCCGCAGCAGCGGCGGGCGGGCCCAGTCGAAGGGGCGTACCCGTTCGGCCGCGACGAGTTCGTCGATCCGGGCCCGGCGAGTCTGCGGGTCGGCGCCGGTCAGATCCGTCACCGGCACCTCGACCGGCACGTCGGCGTGCACGAGCTGCAACGGCTCCGAGTACGCGCCCAGCGCGAACCCGGTTCGCAGCACCGGGTGGGCGGCCACCAGAGCGGCCAGCGCGCGCCGCAGCGCGGGCGCGTCCAGCGGCGCGGCGATCCGGTGCGCGGTGACGTTGTGGTACATCGCCGGGTCGCCGGTCAGCTCACAGTGATAGACCATGCCCTGCTGGAGGGTGGTCATCGGGTACGCGTCGGCGAGCCCGGCGGGCAGCAGCTCCCGGTCGGCGGCGGCCACCAGCGCGAAGCGCCCGGCCGGCTCCACCGACGCGGCCGGGCCGGTGTCGGTCCCGTGGAGGGTGATCTCGCCGTGCGTGACCAGCTCGCGGATCGTCTGGTACGTGAAGATGTCGCCGAGCCGGAAGGACAGTCCCCGCTTGTTCGCCGCAACCTGCATCTGGATGCTGCGGATGGAGTCGCCGCCGAGCGCGAAGAACGGATCCGTCACGCCGACGGTCGCCACTCCCAGAACGTCGCGCCAGGCCTCGACCAGGATCTCCTCGGCCCGGTTGGCCGGTGCCACCGCCGTGCTGTCGCGGGGCCGGTCGAGGCGCGGCGCGGGCAGCGCCGCCCGGTCGAGCTTGCCGTTGCCGGTCAGCGGCAGCTCGTCGAGCAGCACCACCGCGGCCGGCACCAGGTGGACCGGGAGCCGGTCGGCCAGCCAGCCGGTGAGTCGCTCGTCGAGGGGCCCGGCCGTGGGTCCGGCCGGAACGACCACCGCCGGGCGCGGATCGGCGGCGTACTCGGGCCGCACGGCGTGCAGGGTGTGCCGGTCGGTGCCGTGCAGCAGGTCGTCCTGCCGGGTGACCACGTCGAAGCCCCGCGCCTGGAAGAGGGCGACCAGCTCGGCCAGCCGGCCCGCGGTGTCGGTACCGGGCGCGTCGTGCACCTCCATGGCGACCTGCGCGACCAGCGGCCAGTGCCGATCCTCCAGCCCGGCGAGCACATCCGCCTCGGCGCGCTGCACGTCGATCTTCAGCAGGTCGATCCGCTGCGGAGCGACCTCGTCGAGGACGGCCGAGAGCGGCCGGACCGGCACGGTGAGCTCGCGGCCGGCGAAGCGTTCCGCGAGCAGTTCGTCGACCCGGTCGAGCAGCACGTCGCGGGCGTCCGCGCCGGCGTCCCGCTCGTTGGCGAGGAACCGTTTGATCACCGCCACCTCGGCGTCCGGGTCGGCGTACGCGGAGTGGCCGGACATCATCGAGTAGCCCGGGTAGTAGGTGAAGGACACCTCCCCGGTTGTCCGGGACAGCCCGACCTCGTGCACGGTGGCCGGTACGCCGAACTCGGCGACGTTGCGGCGCAGCGCGTCGGCCACCGACGGCACCGGCTCGAACGCGTGGATCGTGGCGTCCGGGCAGACGGCGTGCACGAACAGGGAGAACATGCCGATGTTCGCGCCCACGTCGAGGACGGTGGCCCCGGGCCGCAGCACGATGCCGTCGCGCAGGTAGACCCGCTGGACGAAGATCTCGTCGTACAGGTAGCGGGTCTCGTGCGGGTTGATCCCGGCGATCCGGTCGACGTCCACGTCGACGGTGACCGATCGGCCGCCCGGCCGGACGTAGGCGACGAGCCGGTCGCCGTGCCCGTCGTCGTCGCGGGCCACCACGGCGGCGTCGGCCACCTCCGGGTGCTCGCGCAGGACCGTGGCGACCTCGCCGGGCTCCACCCGGAATCCGTGGATTTTCACCTGGTCATCCAGCCGGCCCAGGTAGCGCAGCCGTCGGTCGGCGTCGAAGCGGACCCGGTCGCCCGTGCGGTACACCCGCTCGGTGCGGCCGGACGGCAGCGCCACCGGCACGAACCGCTGCGCGGTGGTTTCCGGGTCGCCCCGGTACCCGTCGGCGAGCTGCGGTCCGCTGACGCAGAGTTCCCCGGCCACGCCCGGGGGCACCGGCCGAAGCTGCTCGTCGAGCACCCACACCGCGACGCCGGGCAGTGGCCGGCCGATGGTCGGGGCGTCCCCGGCCCGTACCTGCGCCGCGCTGGTGTCCACGGTGCACTCGGTCGGGCCGTACAGGTTGACCGCCCGGACGTCGGGCAGCGCCACCACCCTCTCCCACAGGTCCGGCGCGATCGCCTCCCCACCGAGCAGCAGCAGCCGGGGCAGCCGGGTGCCGTTCGCCCCGGCGAGCAGAATGCGCAGCTGGGAGGGGGTCAGGTCGAGCACGTCGACGTCGTGCTCGACCAGCGTGGCGGCCAGCGCCGCCCCGTCCCGGCGGGCCTCCTCGGGTACCAGGTACAGGCTGCGGCCGTGGCCGAGCTGCACGAGCTGCTTCATCGAGGCGTCGAAGGTGAGCGGAGCGTTCACCGCCACCCGCAGGCCCGGGGGGCTGTCCGCGTACACGGTCCGCTCCAGGGCATCGGCCAGGTGGGCGGCGGCGGCGTGGGACACCTGCACCGGGCGGGGCGTGCCGGTGGAGCCGGAGGTGAAGATCACGTACGCCGGGTCGGTCGGAGCCGGCACGCCCCGCCCGGTGCAGGTGTCCCACGCCGCCGCCGCCCACCTGGCCGATGCCCTGGAGCGGACCGTGTACGCG
>NZ_JBFAMU010000029.1:0-23867 GCF_040656655.1 Micromonospora sp. NPDC049799 | reverse complement strand
GCCCTGGTCTCCGGATTCGGCGAACTGCGCGACCACGACGGCACCCTCTCGTTCTCGCCCCGGCTCTCCAGCCGCCTGGCCGGCCTGGAGTTCTCCCTCCAGTGGTTGGGGGGGATTACGCGGAGGTGGCCGCGACGGCCCGTCTGCGGGGAGCCGTGGTGGTGCTGGTCGTCCTCGGGGGGGCGGGGGGCGACCGGGCGGGCGGCCTCGCGGACCGCCTCGGCCAGGGCCACCAGGTCGTCCGTGGTGGGCGGCGGGGGCTCGAACTCGCCCTCGTGGCGGACCACGTCCCAGCCGCGCGGGGCGGTCAGGCTCCGGGCGTGCGGCTCGCAGAGGTCGTACGTGTGGGGCTCGGCGAAGGCCGCCAGCGGGCCCACGACCGCGGTCGACTCGTTGTAGACATAGGTCAATGTGGCGACCGCTTGCCGGGGGCAGCCGTTACGGGAGCAGCGCCGTGGTGACCTCACGTGCGGCAGGGTATCTCCATTACCGGGTCCGGCGCACCGCTTCGCGTTGCGACACGCCCGTCACGGTGATCACAAATCCGGTCCCGCGGAACCCGGCACGCCAACCGGGCGGCGCTGCCGCAGGCCATGGCGTCGCGGGGGCTACCCTGTCCGTCATGGGAAGTCCGGAACACCGCCGCCCCGGCTCCGGTCGGCGCGTACGCCGCGACCGGCACGGCCGCGGTCTGCGCGGGCGGCTGGTGCCGGCGACGGTGCCGTTGGCGCGTACCAAGGCGGAGATCTTCGACGACCTGGTCCTGGACACCGTCGAGACCCTGGAGCGGCGGTTCGCCAAGGAGCTGGCGGGTGTCGAGTTCGCGGTCGAGGACGTGCCGCCGGACCTGAACGTCTACGACTCCGACGTGCTGGAGGACGGCGAGGTGCCGCTGGCCCGGCTGCTTCCGGGCCGGCCGGGTCGGCAGGAGGTGCCGCCCCGGATCGTGCTCTACCGTCGTCCGCTGGAGTTCCGGGCCATGGACCGCGAGGACCTGGCCGACCTCGTCCACGACGTGATCATCGAGCAGGTCGCGAATCTGCTCGGGGTCGATCCCGACGAACTGGCCTGAGCCGGCGCCCCCTGGGCGGCACATCGTCGGATCGCCCCATCGGCCCGGACCGGGCGGCCCCCACCGCCCCGGCCCGGCACCGCGCTCAGGCGGCGCGCCGCTTGAGCTTGCGCCGCTCCCGCTCGGAGAGCCCACCCCAGATGCCGAACCGCTCGTCGTGCCCGAGAGCGTATTCGAGGCATTCGGTCTTGACCTCGCAACGCGAGCAGATGCGCTTCGCCTCGCGGGTCGAGCCGCCCTTCTCGGGAAAGAACGCCTCGGGGTCGGTCTGCGAGCACAGCGCCCGCTCCTGCCACTCCGGCGCGTTTCCGAGCAGGTCGGCCACCTCAAGCTGGCCGTCCATCAATTGCCTCCTTGTCGCGCACCGGCGTCATCGCCGCTGCAACCCCCCACGCGAAAGGCGTGCTTGTCCGTCCGGTACTGATTTGTTGCGTTCCGCGCGAACAACCCCATTCAAATTACACGCGTGTAATGCGTGCGCCGTCAAGCCAAACTTGATAATGGAGTCGCCCTCCCGACACGCCCCGGACAGCCATCCGGCCACCCGGCCTCGCAACCTGCCCTATCGATTCAGACCCCGGCCGGGTAACGCCCTCTCCGGCGAGTTGCCCGGCTTTTCTCCCGTGGCGGGTCACCGGCGACGTACCGTGACGGGTCGAGGACGACCCGGAGGAGCACCCACCGAGATCGGTTGATCTTGGTGGGCCACAGGTTAACGCGACTCTCGCCGTACCGCTCGTCGAGGCGGGGAACGCCGACCGCGCCCTGTCCACAGTGTGGACAGGGCGCGGTCGTGGGCGGACTCGGGAACCTCAGTCGGCTCCCCGGGGCGTGCTGCTCGGCCACACGAATTCGGCGATCACGCCACCGGTGACGGCGATCGTGCCGGCCGGCGTCCGGTCGTCCCACCAGACGGTATAGAAGCCGGCGGGCAGGTCCGGGTAGACGGCACTGTGGAACGTGCCGTCCTGCACGCGGCGCTCCCGCACCGCCGAGTGGGTACGCGGCTCGTCGTCGCGACTGATCTCGATCTCCTGGCCGTGCTGGTCCCGTCCGGTGTAGATGATCAGAGCGCCGGTGTCACCACCGATGTCGAGGACGACACTGCCGGTCTCCGACGGCCCGTACGTGTGCTCGTGCGCGTGCATGACGACCTCCGACGGGGTCAGGCCGACGCGGGCGGGTTGTTGAACCCGTCGTACGGCGTACCGAGGTAGGGGAAGGCGGCGAGGAACGGCGCGGTCACGTCGGCGGCGCTCAGCCCCGGCGTCACCGCCGCCGCCGCGGCATCGGGACGGAAGGCGCGGTCGATCAACGGCACGGTCAGTCCGGCGATCGCCCGCAACGAGATGCTGACCACGTCGTCGGCGACCCGGCGGCCGTTCGGGAAGCCGGCGAGGTCGCCGCCGAGCACCCCGAACCGGTCCGGCTTGCGCGTCGGCGGAATCGCGGTGTTCAGCCGCAGCATGTCGGCCTGGATGTCGCCGGTGGCGTTGGTGAAGCCGTCGATCAGGCCCTCCGGGACGCCCGTGAGCAGGATGGCCACCAGGTCGGCGCGGGCCTTCTTGGACTTGTTCAGCTTGTCCAGGTTGGGAAAGACGTCCGGGTAGAGCACCGGCAGCAGCGCGGCCAGCTCCGGCTGCTCCACGAACCTCGCGAACCGCTTGTCCTCCGACGGCGGCAGCGTGTTCCACTCGTCCTTCCTGGACATCGGCACGACGACCTCGTTGAACAGCGGGTTCCCCAGCCGGGACACCTGGGTGAAGGGGCCGGCGGCGGTGTCGGTCGCGCCCCGGTCACCGAGCACCCGCACCTGGCGACGGGACGCCGTCGTCCAGACCCCGATCACCGAGGCGGCGTCGCCGACGGCGTACCGGTTGGCCTTGCGGCGCACCTTGGTCAGCGGCACCTGGAGGGCGATGCTGTGCACGTTCATCCGGTCGGTGGCGTTGACCGGATCGCCCTCCGCCTTGAATATCTTCTTGCCGGCCACGTGGAGCTGCTGGAACGGCCGCAGCGTACCGAGGTCGAAGATGGCGCCGAGGTCCACGAAGAAGCCGTCGGCCCGCTGCCCGGCGAAGACCCGCTCCCCCGTGGAGAGCGTGTACGTCGCCTGCCGCACGAGGTCGGCGTACGTCGGGGTGGACAGCGGCCCGACGTTGCACGGGGGGCAGGGCAGCTTGTGGGCCAGCCGGTGCTCCCGGCCGTCGGCGATGCGGGTCAGGCTGTAGAACTGCCGGCGGTTCCAGTTCCTGCTGTCGAGCGAGTCGATGGGCCCGGTGTTGTAAAGAAAGCTGTTCGCATTCGTGATCTCGGTCGTGAATTCGAACCGGTAGGTGACGTCGGCCTGTCCGTCACCGTTGTTGTCGATATTGATCTCGTACCGCACGTCGTCGCCGAACTCGAAGAAGTTCGGACCGCCGGACGGCAACTGCAACGGCACGTAGTTGGCGATCAGCGTGACCGTGTCGGGCCGGTCGGGGCTGACGAAGGCGTACAGGTCGGATGAGTCGGCGACCGGATCCTTGGCGATTTCGGGCGCCTCACGGTGCGAAGACATGGCGGAGCCACCTCACTGTGCGAAAGAGGGTTCCTCGGACCGGCGTCGAGAGCCCCCGCCGGCCCGAGCGAGGAGAAAGGGGAGGAAGTGGCGTCAGCGCCGGGCGGCGCGCCGCAGCCGATCCGCCAGGCCGCGGTCGCGTACCTCGATGCGGGACGCGCCGACGAAGACGTCCATGGTCCCGGATGCGGCGTCGCGCAGGTGGACGACGATCGGGTCGTCGGTGTTGGCCGCCGCACCCGGTGCGTTCTGCGCGGCGGACAGGCCCGGCACGGTGAGGGCGGCCGCGCCGAGCGTGGCGCTCGCCGCGGCGGTCAACGTCTGCCGGCGGGTCAGTCGCGGCCAGGGCCGCTTCCGCTGATCACTGGTCATGGGCAACCTTTCCGGCGGTGGCGCGAAGCGCCCGCGATGGCGGTCGCGGGCCGAGCCGGCTTCTTCTCGCCCGTCCCGCGAGGGATGCCGGCGGCGGCTCTCGCCGTAACCACCGCCGGCACGCACTGGTACGGCCCGCGACGGGGAAAGGTTCGACGCTACGCCGAGGCGTGACCGTACGCGGTCGTCCGCTTGCGCGCCGGACGCCCGGCGGCCGTCGCGATGGCGACCAACTGCTCCTCGGTACGGGCCGATCCGTTGCCGGAGCCGGCCATCCGGGAGATGGTCTCCTCCATCAGCGTGCCGCCGAGGTCGTTGCAGCCGCCCTGGAGCATCGCGACGGTGCCCTCGTCGCCCAGCTTCACCCAGGAGCACTGGATGTTGTCGATCCGGCCGTGCAGCAGCAGCCGGGACATCGCGTGCACCACCCGGTTCTCCCGCCAGGTGGGCCCCGGGCGGGCGATCCCGGCCAGGTAGATCGGGGCGTTGGTGTGCACGAACGGCAGCGCCACGAACTCGGTGAACCCGCCGGTACGGTCCTGCACCCCGGCCAGCACCCGGTAGTGGGCGAGCCACTGGCCCGGGTGGTCGACGTGGCCGTACATCATGGTGGAGCTGGACCGGATGCCCAGCTCGTGGGCCGTGCTCACCACCTCGACCCAGGCGGCGGCCGGCAGCTTGCCCTTGGTGAGCACCCAGCGCACGTCGTCGTCGAGGATCTCCGCGGCGGTGCCCGGGATGGTGTCCAGGCCGGCCTCGCGCAGGCCGGTCAGCCACTCGCGCACTCCTACGCCGGCCTTCGCGGCGGCGGTGACGATCTCCATCGGCGAGAAGGCGTGCACGTGCATGTCCGGCACCCGCGCCTTGATCGTCCGGACCAGGTCGGCGTAGACGGTGACCGGCAGCTTCGGGTCGATGCCGCCCTGGAGGCAGACCTCGGTCGCACCGGCCACCCACGCCTCCTGGGCGCGGTCGGCGACCTGGTCGACCGACAGCCGGTACGCGTCGGCGTCCCGCTCCCGCTGGGCGAAGGCACAGAACCGACAGCCGACGTAGCAGACGTTGCTGAAGTTGATGTTGCGGTTGACCACGTAGGTCACGTCGTCGCCGACGGTGTCCCGCCGGACGTCGTCGGCGAGCCGGCACAGCGTGTCCAGGGCCGGTCCGTCGGCGGCGAACAGCGCCAGCGCCGCCGCCTCGTGCCGGGGCTCCAGCAGCGCCGCCGGGTCGTTGGCCGCCAGCCGCAGCCCGGCGCGCAGGTCGTCGTCGCCCGCACCGGCGCTCACCCCGGCGCTGACCTTGCCGGCCACCTCCGACCAGTCACCGTAGACGTGGTCGAAGTCGCCGCGGCGGTCGTCGGTCCGCCCGGTGGTGTCGATCGTGGCGTGCAGATCGGTCCGGCCGCCGTACGCCTCGTCGGGCTCCTGCCACGGCCGGCCCATCGGGCGGGCGTCGGCGACCGCGAGCCCGGTCTCCGGGTCGGCCAGGGCGGTGACGTGCGGCAGCAGGCGCGGGTCCAGCCACTCCTCGCCGGCCCGGACGTACTCCGGGTAGATCGTGAGCCGCTCCCGCAGGGTGAACCCGGCCGCCGCGGTGTGCGCGGCCAGCTCGTCGAGCTGCGGCCACGGGCGCTCCGGGTTCACGTGGTCCGGGGTCAGCGGGGACACACCGCCCCAGTCGTCGATGCCGGCGCGCAGCAGCAGGTCGTACTCGCCCTCGATCAGGTTCGGCGGGGCCTGGATGCGGGCCTTCGGGCCGAGCAGGATCCGGGACACCGCCACCGTCGCGGCCAGGTCGTGCAGCTCGGCGTCGGGCATGCCGCGCATCGCCGTGTCCGGCTTGGCGCGGAAGTTCTGCACGATCACCTCCTGGAGGTGGCCGTACTCCCGGTGCGCCCGGCGGATCGCGAAGATCGCGTCCACCCGCTCGGCCGGGGTCTCACCGATGCCGATGAGGATGCCGGTGGTGAACGGCACGTTCACCCGGCCGGCGTCCTCGAGCACCCGCAGCCGGACCGCCGGCTCCTTGTCCGGCGAGCCGAAGTGCGGGCCGCCCGGCTCCGACCACAGCCGCGTCGCCGTGGTCTCCAGCATCATGCCCATGCTCGGCGCGACCGGCTTGAGCCGCTGCAACTCCGCCCAGGAGAGCACCCCCGGGTTGAGGTGCGGCAGCAGCCCGGTCTCCTCCAGCACCGCGACCGCGCAGGCGCGCAGGTAGTCCAGCGTGGAGTCGTAACCCCGCTCGTCGAGCCACCGCCGGGCCGCCGGCCAGCGCTCCTCCGGGCGGTCGCCCAACGTGAACAGCGCCTCCTTGCAGCCCTGGGCGGCGCCGGCCCGGGCGATCGCCAGGACCTCGTCCTGCTCCAGGAACGCGGCCGGTAGGCGGTGCGGCACCGTCGCGAAGGTGCAGTAGTGGCAGCGGTCGCGGCAGAGCCGGGTGAGCGGGACGAAGACCTTCTTCGAGTACGTGACCACGCCCGGCCGCCCCGCCGCGAGCAGCCCGGCGTCCCGGACCGCACCGGCGACCGCCAGCAGCTCGTCCAACGCCCCACCACGGGCGGCCAGCAGTGCGGTGGCCTCGTCGGCGTCCAGCGCCCGCCCGCTCGCGGCCCTTCGCAGGGCCCGCCGCACGCTCGCCTCGGTCGGGCCCGGCCCGGTGCGATCAACCATCCGCCCAGCCTAAGCGCTCACCCGCCACACCTGACCCGCCCCGGCCCGCCCGGTGGGAAACCCCACCGCGGGTCAGCGGGGGTGGTGGGGGTCCTCGGGGTTGAGGCGCTGGGTGCGGTCGGGCTCGCCCTCGCGGGGATCGGCGGGCTGGCGCGGGATCGCCTGCGTGGGATCGACCGACGGCGGCGGGCCGAACGGCGGGGTGGGGTTGGCCGGCGGCGGGGTGAACGGCGGAACCGGGCTGCCCTGCGGGCCGGGCTGCGGGACGCCCGGGTAGGGCTGGCCGTACTGGCTTCCCGGCCAACCGGGCTGGCCGGGCGGGTACGCACCGGGCTGGCCGGCACCCGGGTGGGCACCCGGCTGGCCGGGCACCGGCGGTCCGCCGGGCTGGCCGGGGACGGACCAGCCGGACGGCGTTCCCCAACCCGGCTGCGGCTGGCCGTACACGCCGGGCTGCGGCTTGGGCTTCGGCACGTGGTAGAGGGTGCGCCAGATCGTGTACACCGCCCACGCGGCCACGGCGAGCACCGCCAGCCAGGCGAGGCGCACCAGCAGGCCGAGGAAGGCGTCGAGCGCCTCGCCCTCGGCCAGCCGGCCGAACGTCCAGATCAGGAAGGTCAGTGCGCCGAGCCCGGCGCTGGCCGCGTACTCGCCGAGGGCCACCTGGGTGATCAGTTTCGCCCGGGGGACCACCGGGCGCACGTGCGTGGCCAGCAGCACCGCCAGCAGCGGCAGCACCACCGCCTCGATCCCGACGAACGCGAAGAAGGCGGCGCCGGCCCGGCCGGTGAAGGTGCCGTACCGGCTGGCCAGGAGCAGCTGGAGCAGCCCGACGAAGAGGAAGACCGCGTTCGCGCCGAGGAGCACGAGCGCGGCGGGCTCCCGCAGCGGACTGGTCAGGTGCCGCGCGTCGGTGGACGCGGGGTCGGGGCTGGTCACGGACTCCCCCTCGGGCGTGGGCGGACGGTTGCCGACGTGAGCCTAGTCTCCCGGGCCACCGGCGGACCGGAGGCGACGCGTGCGCGAGGATGGTCGACATGCGCATCGTGGTTCTGACGGGTGGCATCGGGGGCGCCCGGTTCCTGCTCGGCGTCCGGGCGTACGCCCGGGAGGTGGGCGCCGAGGTGACCGCCGTGGTGAACGTCGGCGACGACCTGCTCCTGCACGGGCTCAAGGTCTGCCCCGACCTGGACAGCGTCATGTACACCCTGGGCGGTGGGGCCGACCCGGACCGGGGCTGGGGACGCGTCGGGGAGAGCTGGACCGTCAAGGAGGAGCTGGCCGCGTACGGGGCGGAGCCGACCTGGTTCGGCCTCGGCGACAAGGACATCGCCACGCATCTGGTCCGCACCACGATGCTCAACGCCGGTTACCCCCTGTCCCAGGTCACCGAGGCGTTGGCGACGCGCTGGCAGCCCGGCGTGCGCCTGCTGCCGGCGACCGACGACCGGCTGGAGACCCACGTCGTGGTGAGCGGGAGGAGTGAGCTTGCGAGCCCCGCAGTCGCGAACAGGGCCGGCGCAGCGGACCTCGACGGCGGCCAGCGGGCGATCCACTTCCAGGAGTGGTGGGTGCGGTACCGCGCGGAGGTCCCCACCCACCGGTTCGTCTTCGTCGGCGCGGAGACGGCGAAGCCGGCGCCCGGGGTGGTCGAGGCGATCGCCGGGGCCGACGTGGTGCTGATCGCCCCGAGCAACCCGGTGGTGAGCGTCGCGCCGATCCTGGCGGTGCCCGGCCTGCGCGAGGCGGTCGCGGACGGCCGTGCGCCGGTGGTGGGCGTGTCGCCGATCATCGGTTCGGCGCCGGTACGCGGCATGGCCGACCGGTGCCTGTCGGTGCTCGGCGTCGAGTGCAGCGCGGCCGGTGTGGGCCGGCTCTACGGCGGCCGGCCGGCCGGCGGCCTGCTCGACGGCTGGCTGGTGGCCGAGGAGGACGCGGGCGCGCTGGTGCCCGAGGTGACCGTCCGGGCGGTGCCGCTGCGGATGACCGACGAGGCGGCGACGGTGGCGATGGTCCGTGCCGCGATGGAGCTGACGTGAGGCTGGAGATCCTGCCGGTGCCGGGCATCGGCCACGTGTCCGAGGGCGACGACCTGGCCGCCATGATCGCCGGTGCCGCGCCGTGGCTGCGCGACGGCGACGTGCTGGTGGTCACCAGCAAGATCGTCTCGAAGGCGGAGGGACGGCTGGTCGACGTGCCCGCCGACGGGCCGGAGCGGCTCGCCGCACGGGACGAGGTGCTGGCCGCCGAGACCACCCGGGTGGTGGCCACCCGGGGCGCGACCCGCATCGTGCAGACCCGCCACGGGTTCGTGATGGCGTCCGCCGGCATCGACGCGTCGAACGTGGACAAGACCCGGCTGGTGCTGCTTCCGGAGGATCCGGACGCGTCGGCGCGGGCGCTGCGCGCCGACCTGCGGGAGCGCTTCGGCGTGGACGTGGCGGTGATCGTCAGCGACACCATGGGCCGGCCCTGGCGTAACGGGCTCACCGACGTGGCGCTCGGGGTGGCCGGGATGGACGCCATCCGTGACCACCGGGGTGAGATCGACCCGTACGGCAACGAGCTCGAGCTGACCCAGATGGCCGTGGTCGACGAGCTGGCCGCCGCCGGTGAGCTGATCAAGGGCAAGTGTGACCAGGTGCCGGTCGCGGTGGTCCGGGGCTACCTGCGGGCGACCCGGCCGGACGACGGGCCGGGCGCGCGGGTGCTGGTCCGCGACGCGGAGCTGGACCTGTTCTCCTTCGGCACCGCCGAGGCGAGGGCCGCCGGGCTGAACGCCGCCGCCACCCTGCCCGAGGGACCCGTCGGCGTCCGACCGGACCCGGAGGCGGTCACCCGGGCGATCGCCGCGGTGAGCCGGGCGGTCGCCCCCGGCACGGTCTTCGCCCTGGTCGCCGACGAGGGCGTACGCGCCGCACTGGTCGACACCGTGCCGGGCTGGCCGGCGGAGGCCACGACCCTGGTCCTGGGCTCGCCGGCCACACCGGTCGAGCCGTTCGACCTGGTCCGGTTCGGCGCCGACGTGCACCGCCTGCGGACCGCCCTGGCCGCCGAGGGCTTCCCCTCCGTTCTCCTCCCCCCGCCGCCGGGCACCACCGCCGTCGCCGCGCTGGCCCTCTGAGCGGGCGGAACGGGGCCGTCAGGCGTCGAGGACCGCCCGGCCCAGCGGGGTCAGGGTGTGCAGGATCGTGTTGCGGTCACGATGGCTGACCAGCAGGCCGGCGTTGCGGAGCACGGTGGCGTGCTGGCTGGCCGCCGCCGCCGAGATGTGCAGCCGGCGGGCGATCTCACCGGTGGTGCAGCCCTCCTCGCTCGCCTCCAGCACGGCCGCCCGCGTGCGTCCGACCAGTGCCGCGAGCGCCTCCCGGCCGGGCGGCGCGGCGGGCCGACCGTCGGTCGAGGGGGTCAGGCCACCCAGCCGGTCGACCGGGTAGACCAGGACCGGGGGCAGCGCCGGGTCGAGCAGCGCCACCGGCGTACGGGCGCAGAAGAACGACGGCACCAGCAGCAGTCCCCGCCCGTCCAGGTGCAGCTCGCGGCTGCGCGGGTAGTCGTGGACCTCGAGCACGCCCGACTCCCAGCGCACGGTCGGCCGCAGGCTGGCGAGCAGCCCCTCGACACCGCCGTCGAGCAGGGCGCGGGAGCGCCGGGCCCGGTCGGCCCCCACCGCCGCCTGGATGCGATCCCAGTACGGGCCGACCGCCAGCGCGTGGTACTCCGTCATGGCCTCGGTCAGCGAGCGCAGCGCGCCGGGCTCCCCCCGGAACAGCGACCCGGCGGCGTCCGGCAGGCCGCCACCAGCGGCGAGCAGGGACAGGTCCCGGCGCAGGAGCGACACGGGGGTGCTGCGGACGGCCTCCAAGCCGGCCTCGAAGCCCGCGACGCTCTCGTGCGGGGTGAGGAAGTCGGGAAAGTAGCCGCGGGGCGGGTTCAGGGCCATCAGCAGGCGCAGGCCCGTGGAGCGGCTCTGGCTGCGCAGGCCACGGGTCACACCGCGTCGCCACCCCGCCAGCAGCGGGTCCCGACTGCGCCCCGGCAGCAGGTGCAGGCTGAGGACCAGTTCCCAGACCGGATCCGGCGCCGGCGCCACCCGGGTCCGGAGAATGTCCTCACCGGAAAAATGGATCTTCAGCATGGAGCACTCCCGTGCCACGGGCAGAGGGGGATGCCCGACGGCCGTTCGACTGTACCGGGGGTTACGTACCTCCATCTTTAAGCGTGGACTGAAAGACCTCGACGCCCCTGGGCCCAACTCGGCATGCTTCCCCTGGCCACCGGGACCGACGCCGCACCAGCGTCCGGCCCCGAGGGGGCCCCGGGGGGCGGGGAGGATCGGCGTCCGGGTGGCACCACGAGGGTCTGCGGCTTCTCTTCCGCGGAGGTGCCACCCGGTCGCCGGTCCGCGCCGGCCCGGCTCAGCCCACCCAGAGCGCCACCCGGTGGTCCTCGTCGGTGACGTAGAAGCAGCTTCCGTCCAGCTCCGCCAGGCCCTCCACGTGGTGGAACGGGGCCAGGTCGGCCACCAGCTCACCCCGGACGAGGTGCCCCGCGCCGGGCGCCGGGAAGCGCACGTGCCGGGACGTGACGTCCCCGCCGGCCGGGTGGTCCTCCAGCAGCACCGACCCCTTGCCCAGCGCGTCGATCGAGCCCACGATCGCCGCGTACCCGCCGTCCGCGGTGGGGGTCACCGCGCGGAGGCCGGCCAGCACACCCGGCGGGGTCACCCCGGTCAGGACGTACGCCCCCAGCGCGTCCGGCCAGACCGGCGTGGCGTCGAACATGCCCGGCACCCCGGCCAGCTCCACGAGGATCGGCTCGCCGTCGGCCGTGACCGGGAACCGCAGCCCGAGCAGGACCGTGCCGGCCGGCGTGAACGTCGCCGCCTCGATGTTCAGCGGCAGGTCGTCGAGGACCAGCCTGCTCACCCAGCCCTTGGACCGGGCGGCGCCCCGGGCGACGGTCTCGCCGACGAACCGCGCCCGGACCCGGTCGCCCGGCGGCAGCGGCGTGAACGGAGCCTTCAGCAGGGCGTCGTTGACCGCCCGGTGCACCCGGAACCGGTTGCGCACCACCTGCACCGGCACGCGGCCGGTCGCGGCGTCGTCCTCGGAGAACCGGGCGACGAAGGCACGGCGCGGGCGCAGTGGTCCGGCCTTGGAGCCGAAGTGGGAACCGAAGACGTACACCCAGCCGTCGTGGTGGGCGAGCGCCTCGCCGTCCTCGGTCCGGCCGTTCTCCGCTCCGGCGTCGGCGTCGACGTGGTGGGCGACCCACCGGTCGTCGTCCTGCTCGAGCAGCAGGGCGAGGCAGTGCTCGACCGGCCCCTCGTCCAGCACCGTCCAGAAACCGCGCCGGGCGCCGTACGCGCGCAACAGCGCCGCCGACCGCACCGGCAGCAGATCGCTGGCCTCGTTGCCGGCCACCACGAATTCGAGCAGTCGCAGAGTCACCCGCCCAGCCTACGAACGGGCCGCACGTACAGTATCCGCGTGCCAGACGAAAGGAAGGGCCCCCCGTTAACGCCTCGGGTTGTAGAAGGGCCCCTTCTCAACGCCGGACTGCACGCCGACGCCCTCGCCGTGCTGAGCGGCTGGACGCCCACCTCGCCGGAGTCGGCAACCGCCCGCGACCGCACGCTGGAGTTGCTGGCCGCCGGGCCGGTGGCGATGAGCCGGGAGCACCGCGCCGGCCACGTCACCGCCAGCGCGCTGGTCCTCGACGTGACCGGCACCCGGGTGCTGCTGTGCCTGCACGGTAAGTTCCACCGGTGGGTGCAACTCGGCGGGCACTGCGAGCCGACCGACCGTACGCTGGCCGCCGCCGCCCTGCGTGAGGCGACCGAGGAGTCCGGGATCGACGGCCTGCGGATCGACCCGGTGCCGATCGACGTCGACATCCACGCGGTGGGCTGCCAGGGCGGCTCGTTCCACCACGACGTACGCTTCGCCGTCCTCGCCCCGCCCGGCGCGGTCGGCGCGGCCAGCGACGAGTCCGAGGACCTGGGCTGGTTCCCGCCGGACCGGCTGCCGGAACCACTGGCCGGCGGGACCGCGAAGCTGGTCCCACCGGCCCTGGCAGCGCTCAGACGAGCCCCTCTTCGCCCCGTTCCTTGAGCTCGTCGACGATCTTCTTGACGTCCTGGGCGCGGTCACGCGGGCACACCAGCAGCGCGTCCGGGGTGTCCACCACGATGAGGTCGCGGAGCCCGATCGTGGCCACCAGCCGCCCGGACTGCGGCACCACCACCAGGTCGTGGCTGTCCCGCAGCAGCACGGCCGGCTTGCCGTCGGCACCGAGCACCACGTTGCCGTGGGCGTCGGCGGGCAGCACCTCACCGAGGGTGTGGAAGTCGCCGACGTCGTTCCAGCCGAAGTCGCCGGGGACGGTCGCGACCCGGCCGGCGGTCGCCGCACCCTCCATCACCGCGTAGTCGACGGAGATCTTCGGCAGGGTCGGCCAGACCGTGCCGAGCACGTCGTCCTGCTCCTCGGTGCCCCACGCCGCGGCGATCGCCACGATGCCGGCGTGCAGCGCCGGCTGCTGGCGCGCCAGCTCGGCGAGGAAGACGTCCACGCGCCAGACGAACATGCTGGCGTTCCACAGGTGGTGCCCCGAGCGGACGTACGTCTCGGCGACGTCGGCGCTCGGCTTCTCCTTGAACTCGGCGACGGGCCGCAGCGGGCCGCCGCCGCTCGGCTCACCGGTCTCCAGGTAGCCGTAGCCGGTCTCGGCGCGGGTCGGGGTGATCCCGACCGTCATCAACAGGCCCTGTTCGGCGCCCCGGACGGCCTCGCGCACGACCTCCCGCCAGCGCTCCGGGTCACCGATCAGATGGTCGGCGGCGAACGAACCCATGACCGCCTCCGGATCCCGCTGCGCGATGACCGCCGCGGCGAGCGCGATCGCCGCACAGGAGTCCCGGGGCGACGGCTCGACCAGGAAGTTCTCCTCCGGGAGCCCGGTCAGCTGGCGCGCCACCGCCGCCACGTGCGCAGCCCCGGTCACCACCAGCGTCCGCTCGGGTGTGGTCAGCGGGCCCAACCGCTCCACCGTCGCCTGGAGCAGCGAGGCGGCCGAGCCGGTGAGCGGGTGGAGGAACTTGGGATGGCCCGCGCGGGACAGCGGCCACAACCTCGTGCCGCTGCCGCCCGCCGGGATGACGGCGTAAATCACCCGCACATCATGCCCGACCCACCTGAAAGGAAGGGCCGGGTCATCCCCCGCGCCACGGCTCAGGCCCGCGCCCGGGTCCAGGCGGCGATGTGCACCTCGGCGCTGGACTCCCAGGTGAACTCCTTGGCCCGGTCGAAACCGGCCTTCGCGAGGGTCAGGCGGCGCTGCTCGTCGTCGAGCAGGGCCACCAGGTCCGTCGCGATCTGGTCGGGCGCCTCGCTGGTGTACGCCACCGCGTCGCCGCCCACCTCCGGCAGCGACAGGCGGGGCGTGGTCAGCACCGGGGCGGCGCACGCCATCGCCTCGAGGATCGGCAGGCCGAAGCCCTCACCGTAGGACGGGTACGCGGCGACGAGCGCCCCGCCGAGGAAGCCGGGCAGGTCGGCGTAGCGCAGGTAGCCGGGGCGCAGCAGACGCAGGTGCGACGGGACCTCCGCCACCGCCCGGTCGATGTCGTCGTCGTGGCCCTGGCCACCGGCGATCACCAGCGCCGGCGGGTCCTCCCGCTCGGCCACCGCGCGAGCCCAGCCCCGGATCAGGTTGGGGACGTTCTTGCGCGGCTCCTTCGCCCCGAGGAAGGCCACGTAGCTGGAGCTGCCGAGCCCGAGCCGGGCGCGTACCCGTGCCTTCTCCTCCTCGCTGGGCGCGTGGAAGGCGGTGTGGTCGACACCGTGGTAAGCCACGTCGATCTTGGTCGGGTCGGCGTCGAGCAGCCGGATCAGCTCGTCGCGGGTGGCCTTGCTGGGCACGATCACCCGGTCGGCCCTCCGCAGCGACGTCTTGATCGCACTGCGGAAGAAGGTGCGCCGAGACTTGTCGTAGTGCTCCGGCTCGGTGAAGAAGGTCGCGTCGTGCACGGTCACCGTGACCGGGCATCCGGCGCGCAACGGGCACGTGTAGAAGGGCGAGTGCAGCACCTGGGCGCCGACCTGCTGGGCGAGCAACGGCAGGCCGGTCTGCTCCCAGGCGAGCCGGGCGGGACGGTGCGCCACGGCGGCCGGGGCGGGGATGATCTCGGCGCCCGGCAGCATCCGGGTGTAGCGCTCCAGGTCGGTGCGGAGGCTGACCACGGCCAGCTCCACTCCCGACCCGCACACCTTGCCGAGGGCGCCGAGCAGGCCGTCGACGTATCGACCGACACCGCCACGGTCGGCGGGGACACTCGTGGCGTCGATGAGCACGCGGGGCGGGCGACCGGCGGTCACGGGGCGACTCCTTGAACTGGCGGGTCTGTGGGGAACAACACTCCTGGGCAAGCCTACGCCGCAGCCCCCGAAGGGCGGTGACTGCGACCCGACGGTACGCCGACTTGTCGCTGTCATCTCCTACGGCCGGCGGAGGCGTATCGTTCGCGCCGATGGCCGAGAACATTGCCCGGGTCTTCGCGGACGCGATCGCGCCCGACCCCACCCGACCGTTGCTGACCTGGTACGACGACGCCACCGGCGAGCGGACCGAGCTGTCCGGCGCGACACTGGCGAACTGGGTGTCCAAGACCGCCAACCTGCTCGTCGACGAGTTGGGCCTCGGCACCGGCGACACCGCCGGCGTGCTGCTCCCGCCGCACTGGCAGACCGCGGCGGTGCTGCTCGGTTGCTGGTCGGCCGGGCTGACGGTGGCGGAGAGGCCGGGCGAGGTGGACGTGCTCTTCGCCGCGGCCGACCGGGTGGGCCAGGCGGAGGCCTGGTCGGCCGGGGACCGGTACGCCCTCGCCCTCGACCCGTTCGCGCTGCCCATGCGGCAGGTGCCGCCGGGCTTCGCCGACTACGTGCTGGAGGTCCGCGCGCACGGCGACCACTTCACGCCGTACGCCTCCGGGGCTGAGGATCTGGTGGAACGCGCGCGGCGACGCGCGGACGAACTCGGCCTCGCCCCGGGCGACCGCGTCCTGATCGACGCGGCGGCACATCCCGACCCGCAAGACTGGCTCCTGGCCCCGCTGGCCACGGCCGCGACGGTGGTCCTGTGCGCCAACCTCGACCCGACGCGTCTCCCCAGCCGAACCGAGACCGAAAAAGCCACCCGAACCCTGACCTGACCCACCCCCACCCCACTCCCGCTCCCGCTCCCGCTCCCGCTCCCCGCTCCCCGCTCCCGCTCCCGCTCCCACTCCCGCTCCCGCTCCCGCGATCTTGCACTTTCGGTCGCTGCTTTGACCCGAAGTGCCCCTTTCGCACCGGCACAAAGTGCAAGATCGCGGAGGGTGAGGCGGGGCGGGGCGGGGACGGGGGGCGGGGACGGGGGGCGGGGACGGGGGAGAGGGTCGGTCAGGTTTGGGCGGGCTGGTCGGTCGGGGTGCGGCGTTGGGCGAAGGTGGCGAAGGCCGTGAGGGACTCGGGGTTGGCCAGCGCGCCCCTGGCCGCCGCCGAGTCCACCGGGGTGCCCGTCAGGATCTTCTTCACCGGGACCTCCAGCTTCTTCGCCGAGAGGGTGCGCGGGACCGCCCGCACCTGGTGGATCTCGTCCGGGACGTGCCGCGGCGACAGGGCGGTACGCAGCTCCCGGCAGATCTTCCGCCGCAGGTCGTCGTCCAGCTCCAGCCCCTCCGCCAGCACCACGAACAGCAGCAGCTCACCGGCGCCACCCTCGTCGTCCTCCAGGTGCACGACGACCGAGTCGACGACCTCGTCCAAGCCCTCCACCACCGAGTAGAACTCGGCGGTGCCCAGCCGTACACCGCCCCGGTTCAGGGTGGCGTCGGAGCGGCCGGTGATCACACAGCCGCCCCGGGAGTTGATCGTGATCCAGTCGCCGTGCCGCCAGACGCCCGGGTACAGGTCGAAGTACGCCTCCCGGTAGCGGCTGCCGTCGGTGTCGTTCCAGAACCCGACCGGCATGCTCGGCATCGGCTCGGTGATCACCAGCTCGCCCAGCTCCCCGATGACCGGGGTGCCGTCGGCGGAGCGGGCCTCCACCTTCGCGCCCAGCGCCCGGCAGGTGATCTCCCCGGCGTGCACCGGCAGCAGCGGCACCCCGCCGACGAAACCGGTACACACGTCGGTGCCGCCGGACAGCGACTGGAGCTGGAGACGGTCACCGACCGTCTCGTACACCCAGGTGAAGCCCTCGGCCGGCAGCGGCGCACCGGTCGAGCCGAGCCCGCGCAGCGCGGACAGGTCGGCGATCTCCCTGGGCACCAACCCGGCCTTGCGGCAGGCCAGCAGGAACGGCGCGGAGGTCCCGAAGTACGTGGTGCCGGTTTCCTCCGCGAGCCGCCACAGCGCGCCCAGGTCCGGATGGCCCGGGTTGCCGTCGAAGAGCACGATGGTCGCGCCCACCGCCGGACCGGAGACCAGGAAGTTCCACATCATCCAGCCGGTCGTGGTGAACCAGAAGAACCGGTCGGCCGGGCCCAGGTCATGGTGCAGGGCGAGCATCTTGAGGTGCTCCAGCAGGATGCCGCCGTGGCCGTGCACGATCGGCTTGGGCAGCCCGGTGGTGCCCGAGGAGTAGAGCACGTAGAGCGGGTGGTCGAAGGCGACCGGGGTGAAGGTCAGCGGCTCGTCGGTGTCCGCGGCCAGATCGCCCCAGGCCACCGCCCCGTCGGGGGACGGGCCGGCCGGGTCCAGGTACGCGATGCCGACGGTGTGCTCCAGCGACGGCAGGGCCGCCCGGATCGCGGCCACCTCGCCCCGGCGGTCCACCGGCTTGTCGCCGTAGCGGTAGCCGTCGACCGCGACCAGCACCTTCGGCGCGATCTGCTGCCAGCGGTCGGTGACGCTGCGGGTGCCGAACTCCGGCGCGCAGGACGAGAAGACCGCGCCCAGGCTGCTGGTGGCCAGCAGCAGCACGTACGTCTCCGGAATGTTCGGCGCGTACGCGGCCACCCGGTCGCCGGCGGTGACGCCCAGCCGGCGCAGACCGGCCGCCACCCGGCGGACCTGCTCCCGCAGCTCGGCGGCGGTGAGGGTGACCGGGGGGCGGGTCTGGCCGTGCGCGATCACCACCGGGTCGTCGTCGGCGCGGCCCGGCATCCGCAGCACGTTCTCCGCGTAGTTGAGGGTGGCGCCGGGGAACCAGCGGGCACCGGGCATGCCGCGGTCGGCCAGCGTGGCCGTGGGCGGCGTGTGCGCCACCACGTCGAAGTGGTCCCAGATCGAGCGCCAGAACGCGTCGAGGTCGGTGACCGACCAGCGCCACAGCTCGTCGTAGTCGGCGAAGTCCAGCCCCCGGTGCTCCCGCAACCAGCCCAGGTAGTCACCGATCCGCGACCGCTGGAGTACGTCCGCCGGCGGCGTCCACAGCACGTCACCCACTGCTCCACCCTCCCTCGCGCCCCGTCACCACACTGTGCATGGGCCGTGGCGCCATCTTGCCCTACCTCGAAGCGCCATTCTCCGCACCGGGTGCCGACCAGGGGGCGTGCGCGGTCCACATGCCCGCTCGCCGACCTGTGTGGGCTCAGCCGGCCCGGTGCGCCTGGATGGCGCGGCGACGGGCGAGCCGGTGGGCGCGGCGGATCTCCGCCTCCCGGAAGCGTCGTTCGTCCTCCGGGGTCTCCGGCAGCACCGGCCGGATCATCCGCGGGGCGCCGCCCACGTCGACGCCGACGAAGACCAGGTACGCGGTGGCCACCCGCACCGGCTCGGTCTCGGCCGAGTCCCAGCGTTCGGCCACCACCCGCACCCCCACCTCCATCGAGGTCTGCCCGGTCCAGTTCACCTGGGCGTGCGCGTGCACCAGGTCGCCGACCCGGACCGCCTCGGAGAAGACGATCTCGTCGATCGCCGCGGTGACCGCCGTGCCCCCGCTGTGCCGGGCCGCCGCCGCACCCGCCACGTCGTCGACGAACTTCATCAGCACCCCACCGTGCACTGTGCCGTAGAGGTTGACGTCGACGGCGGTCATGATGCGGCTCAGCGTCACCCGGGAGTACGCGGTCGGCTTGCCCGGCGGTGTGGTCGAGGGGTGCTCGGTCATGCCGGAAACGGTACGGTGCCCGGATGCGTCATCTCTGGAGCTTCCTCGCCGGTGTGGTGGTGGCACCCGTCACGTGGGTGCTGGTCACCCTCGGGCAGGACGGGTCGACCCGGACCGTCGACCGATGGGTGGAGATCGGAAAGTACAACTCTGCGAACCTGATCGAGCCGGCCGTGTGGCTCGCCGTCGGCGGCATCCTGCTCGGCCTGATCGGCACACTGCGCACCTCGCCGGTCGGCCCGCTGGCCGCCGGGCTGTTGCTCGTCACCCCGTACGTGGGGATGTTCGTCGCGCCGTTCGACACGCGCGACCGCATCCCGGACGGCTGGGAGGTGCTCGGGGACCCGCTGCCCCTGCGCCTGCCGGTCGAGAACGGCACGCTGTTCCTGATCGGCGTGATGCTGCTGATGGCCACGGTCAGCGGGCAGCGCTGGCGGCGGTGGCCCCGGCCGGTGACCGAGGCGGAGCTGACCTCGGCCACCGGCCCGGAGCGGCAGGACTTCACCCTCACCGACTGGCCGCCGGCGGACCAGACCGAGCGGGACAACACTCCGCTGACCCTGGGTTACCCGGACCCGACCCCGACCGAGCCGCTGCCGCGGCGCAGCGGCAACGAATCACCCTGGTCGGCGCCGCCGCGCAGCCCGCACCGACCGGAGGACACCACCGGGATTCGTTAGGGCGCGTCACACAAGAACTGACCGACCGCCCTTATGAAACACGCCCTCATCCGCATGGGCGGGCCGGGAGACCGGCCCGCCCCCGAGCGGGTCAGCCCTTGAGCAGCTGGCGGGCCATGACGATCCGCTGCACCTGGTTGGTGCCCTCGTAGATCTGCGTGATCTTGGCGTCCCGCATCATCCGCTCGACCGGGTAGTCCCGGGTGTAGCCGTAACCGCCGAGCAGCTGCACCGCGTCGGTGGTGATCTCCATGGCGGCGTCCGAGGCGTAGCACTTGGCCGCCGCGCCGAAGTAGGTCAGGTCGGCGTCGCCGCGCTCGGACTTGCCGGCCGCCGCGTATGTCAGCTGCCGCGCCGCCTCCAGCTTCATGCCCATGTCGGCGAGCATGAACTGGATGCCCTGGAACTCGGCGACGGCCTTGCCGAACTGCCGGCGCTCCTGCACGTACGTCTTCGCGTAGTCGAGCGCGCCCTGCGCGATGCCGACAGCCTGCGCGGCGATGGTGACCCGGGTGTGGTCCAGGGTCTGCATCGCGGTGGCGAAGCCGGTGCCCTCCGCGCCGATCATCCGGTCCGCCGGGATCCGGACGTTGTCGAGGTAGACCTCGCGGGTGGGCGAGCCCTTGATGCCGAGCTTCTTCTCCGGCGCGCCGAAGCTGACCCCAGCGTCGGACTTCTCGACCACGAAGGCGGAGATGCCCCGGGACCGCGCGGACGGGTCGGTCACGGCGAAGACGGTGTAAAACTCGGACACCCCGGCGTTGGTGATCCAGCGCTTCACGCCGTTGAGCACCCAGTGGTCACCGTCACGGACCGCGCGGGTCGTCATCGACGCCGCGTCGCTGCCCGCCTCCGGCTCGGACAGGCAGTACGAGAACATCGCGTCACCCGAGGCCACCTGGGTCAGGTACTTACGCTTCAGCTCCTCCGAACCGGCCAGCAGCAGCGGCATGGTGCCGAGCTTGTTGACCGCCGGGATCAGCGAGGACGAGGCGCAGGCGCGCGCCACCTCCTCGATCACGATGGCCGTGGCCAGGGCGTCCGCGCCCGCGCCCCCGTACTCGACGGGGATGTGTGGGGCGTGGAAGTCGGCGGCCCGCAGGGCGTCGTACGACGCCTTCGGGAACTCACCGGTCTCGTCCGCCTCGGCGGCGTGCGGAGCCACCTTCGCCGCACAGACCTCACGGACCGCCTCCCGGATCGCCTCGTGCTCCTCGGGCAACCGGTAGACGTCGAACGACTGCTCTGCGGCCATGTCGGCCCCTCCCCTTCACCGCTATCATGCGCAGGTCTGTAGCGTGAACTGACCGCCGACCGCGCAGACTGAAGGATAGCGACCACCGTTCAGGCGATGTTACCGCCGCGTAGGCCCGGGGATCGACCGACCGCCGAGGCCGCTCGGTGACCATCTGAAGAAGCACCACCACCCCACACCGGTGCCCCCTCAGGCGCCGCAGCAGAATGCGACACGAAGTTGTGGTCGCCAGTGCGAGCGGAGAAGACAGGCGTGACGATCCCGTACCCGAACACCCAGCCGACGCCCGCCATCGCGGCGGTGACGCCCCCCTCGGGTGCCGCCCGCCCCCGGGTGACCTTCCTGGGTACCGGCTACCTCGGCGCGACGTACGCCATCTGCTACGCGGAGCTGGGCTACGAGGTGCTCGGTTTCGACGTGGACGCCGAGAAGATCGCCATGCTGAACGCGGGCGAGGTGCCGATCCACGAGCCGGGCCTGGACGAGCTGCTCAAGCGCAATCTGGCCGCCGGCCGGCTGCGCTTCAGCACCGACATCGCCGAGACCGCCGACTTCGGCGACGTGCACTTCATCTGTGTCGGCACCCCGCAGCGGGCCGACGGCATGGGCGCCGACCTGTCGTACGTCGAGGCGTCCGTCACCAGCCTCGCCCAGCACCTGAACCGCAAGGCCCTCATCGTGGGCAAGTCGACCGTGCCGGTCGGCACCGCCGAGTGGGTGGAGCAGCTGGTCAGCAAGCACACCCCGGCCGACCTGGGCGTCGAGGTGGCGTGGAGCCCGGAGTTCCTCCAGGAGGGCTTCGCCGTCGACGACGTGCTGCGCCCCAACCGGATCGTGGTGGGCGTCAAGAGCGAGTGGGCCAACGGCATGCTCTACGCCGCCCACAAGGGCGTCTTCGACCTGGCCGCCACCGAGGACCGCGAGGTCCCGCTGGTGGTCACCGACTTCGCCACCGCCGAGCTGGTCAAGGTCGCCGCGAACGCCTTCCTCGCCACCAAGATCTCCTTCATCAACGCGATGGCCGAGGTCTGCGAGGCCTCCGGCGGCGACGTCACCCACCTGGCCCGCGCGATCGGCTTCGACCCGCGCATCGGCAACCGGTTCCTCCAGGCCGGGCTCGGCTTCGGCGGCGCCTGCCTGCCGAAGGACATCCGGGCGTTCCAGGCCCGGGCGCAGGAGCTGGGCGCCGGCGAGGCGCTGCGCTTCCTGCACGAGGTCGACCTGATCAACCTGCGCCGCCGGACCCGGGTGGTCCAGCTCGCCGCGGAGCTGCTCGGCCGCCGGTCCGGGCCCGCCGGCCCGGACCTCTCCGGCACCCGCATCGCGGTCCTGGGTGCGACCTTCAAGCCCAACACCGACGACGTACGCGACGCGCCCGCGCTCGCCGTCGCCGCGCTGCTGCGCAAGGCCGGCGCCGACGTGCACGTCTACGACCCGCAGGGCATGGAGCGGGCCCGCGCGGTGGCACCCGAGCTGACCTACGAGCCGGGGATCAACGAGGCGGTCACCGGGGCGGACCTGGTCTGCGTGCTCACCGAGTGGGCCGACTTCCGCAACGCCGACCCCGTCGCCCTCGGCGAGCTGGCCGCCGGCCGCAAGGTGGTCGACGGCCGCAACTGCCTCGACTCGGCACTGTGGACGCAGGCCGGCTGGGAGTACCGCGGCATGGGCCGCCCCTGATCGCGCACCCCTGACGGACGAACGGCCGGCCGCGGAGCACCCTCCGCGACCGGTCGTTCGCCGTACGCGCCGGCGATCTTTGCGCCGGACCCGCCGACAACTGTCGAAATCCGCGCCCGTATTGGGCATGCTGCGACAGTGGGAGTCCACAGTGCGGGTGGAGGGCAGTCGTGGCGACGTTCAAGTGCTCCTCGTGCGGCCGGGAGATCAAGCCGGCCGCCAACTGCCCGCACTGCGGTGCCCACCAGCCGCAGTGGCTGGAACACCTGGCGGAGATCGAGCGCTCGATCGCGGAGATGAAGGCCCGGGAGGCCGCCATCGCCAGCGAGCAGCGTCAGCTCGCCGTCAAGATGCAGGCCGCCCTGTTCCAGCGGGACATCCTCGCGCACGCCGGTGAGGAACGCGTCAAGCAGGCCACCCGCCCGCGCCGCGTACTGCGCCGCCGGCCCGGCCGGCGCCCGCCGACGGCCACCACCGGCGCCCCGCCCCGGGTTCCCCGACAGGGCACCACTCCCGGCCCGGACGACCCGCCCCCGCCGCCGTCCCAGACCGCCACCTGGCTGACCGCGGACGACCCGGAGCACCCGCCGGAGGCGTCCTCGCGGGAGGTGCAGAACATCCCGCTCGGCCTCGGCGCGCTGCTCCTCGGCGTCGCCGCGGTGGTCTTCGCCGCGGTGGCCACCAGCTCGATGGACGCGCTGGCCCGACTGGGCATCCTGCTGCTCGCCACGGCCCTGCTCCTGCTCGTCCCGCCGGTGCTGGCCCGGCGCGGTCTGACCTCCACCGCCGAGACGATCTCCGCCGTCGGCCTGCTACTGGTGCCGCTGGCGGGGTACGCGCTCTGGGCCGTGGACACGATCGGCGGGGGCGGCGCGTCGGGCGCCGTCTTCGCCAGCATGATCTTCGCGGTCACCGCCGGCGTGTCCTTCGGGTACGCCCTCTGGACCGGCCTGCGCGCACCCCGCTTCGCGGCCGTGCTCGCCGCCCAGCCGGTGCTGCCGCTGCTGGCGTACGACCGGCTGAGCGGCCCGGGCGGTTGGGCGCTGGTGCTGACCGCGGTCGCCGTACTGGACCTGTGGCTGGCCCGGTCGCCGGTCACCGAGGAACGGCCGGTGCGCGGGGACGTTCCGGCGGCGCCGGAGGGTGCGGACACGTCCAGCGCCCCGGTACCACCCGCCGGGCCGGACGGGGCCGCCGGATCGACGACCGCGCCGCGGCAGCGACGGGGAGGGGATCGGCCGGAGGCCGCTCCGGAGGAGTCCGGCGAGGTCCTCGCCGGCACCACCGGGGAGGAGATGTCGCCCGCCGTCCGGCCGGTGCCGTGGCTCGCCGAGCTGACCATCTCGCTGCACGGGGTGGCGGTGGCGCTCGCCCTCGCGTACGCCGTCTCCGCGCTGCTGCGGGCGACCACCGTGCCGGGCGCGACCGGTGCCGGCACGGTGCTGGTGCTGGCCGCCGCCGTGGGCCTGGCCGGGGCGCTGGG
>NZ_JBFAMU010000028.1:0-23919 GCF_040656655.1 Micromonospora sp. NPDC049799 | reverse complement strand
GTGGGCGACGGCCGTCAGCTCGTCCCGGCTCGCGGGCGGACGGCCGGCGATCGCGTCGACCCCGAGCGCGTACCAGCCGGAGGCGTGCAGGGTGAAGCGTCGGCGGGGGACCGGCAGGCCCACCGGCAGCCGGTCGAGGATCGCGGCCTCCCGGGCGTACCACTCGACCAGGTGCGGATGCTCGGCGGCGGCCGCGGCCTTGACGAAGGACGCGCTGCCGTCGGCGGTGTGGAGCAGCCCGGCGAAGCCGCGGGTGAAGCCGCCGGCGGCGGGGCGGACCGCGACCACCGGGCCCCCGAGCCGCTCGGCGACCGCCCCGCGCAGGGCCGCCGGCAGCGCGGACCACGCCGGTCGTCCGGCGGCTGCGGCATACGGGGGCACCCCTCGATGTTCCACGGTCACGTGTCGTACCGCACGGCGATACTGCGCCGGTGATCGGTACCGAGGAATTCTGGGCGTTGATCGAGGCGTCCGCCGCCGCCACAGCCGCCCCCGACGAGCGGCTGGCGTGGCTCACCGACCGGCTCGCCGAGCGGCCGGCCGACGACGCGGTCGACTTCGCGTGGCGGCTGGACGAGGCGCGCACCCGGGCGGACACCTGGCGGCTGTGGGGAGCGGCCTCGCTGATCTGCGCCGGGCTCTGCTCCGACGACGGCTTCCACTACTTCCAGGCGTGGCTGGTGGGCCTGGGCCGGGCGACGTTCGAGCGGGTGGTCGACGATCCGGACGCGCTGGCCGACGTGCCGGAGGTGCGGCGGCTGGCCGGCCGGTCCGTCGACGCGTGGGACGACGACGAGTGGCCGGACTGGGAGGCCCTCGACTACGTGGCCGAACGGGCCTACGAGCGGATCACCGGCACGGTCGACGGGGTGGACGACGCGGCGGCGGCGCGGGGACGGGAGCTGGGCGTCTCGCCCGACCCGACCGACGCGGAGTGGGACCTCGACGACCCGGCGGAGCTGCGCCGCCGCTACCCGCGCCTCGCCACGATGTTCCCGCTGCCGGCGGAGGAGGACGAGATCGGCGTCGGCGTCTGGGAGACTGCCAGGCCATGAGGACCGACGACTTCTGGCAGTTGATCGACCGCGCCCGCTCCGGTGGCGGGGGCGAGCCGGACGCGGTCGCCGCACGGACCGTCGCCCTGCTCGCCGAGCTTCCTCCGGAGGAGATCGTCGGGTACGCGGAGCACCAGCGCCGCGTGCTGGCCGCCTCCTACAAGGTGGACCTGTGGGGTGCCGCGTACCTGATCAACGGCGGTGCCTCCGACGACGGCTTCGAGTACTTCCGGGGCTGGCTGATGACGCAGGGCCGGGCGGTGTTCGCCCGCGCGGTCACCGACCCCGACTCGCTGGCCGAGCTACCGAGGGTCCGGGCCGCCTCGCTCAGCGGCGAGGAGTTCGAGTGCGAGGACATGCTCGTCGCGCCCTGGGAGGCGTACCGGAAGGCGACCGCGAGCGACCTGCCGGCGCCCGAGGCCGTGCCGGAGCCCGACCTCAACGACTTCTGGGACTTCGACGACGAGGAGGAGGCCCGCCGGCGGTTGCCGAAGCTGGCCGCCCTGTTCGTCGAGCCGCCCGTCGAGTGACACCCGCCCGTCGGGTGACGGCGCGGGGCCGGCGGCGGACGGCTCCCGGCGGGTGACGTCGGCCCGGGGATCGCCCGCGCAGCGGGTCCGCCGTGGCGACGTGGGAGCATAGAGGGGGCCGGCGTCGCGCCGGCCTGCTCACGTCAGCCGACCAGAACGGACCGCTGTGCCACCGACGCTCGATTCCGGCGCGAACGCTCCTGGTGCCACCGACCCGGGGCGCATCAGGAACTTCGGCATCATCGCCCACATCGACCACGGGAAGTCGACCCTGGCCGACCGGATGCTGCAGCTCACCGGCGTGGTCGACCCCCGGCAGATGCGTGCCCAGTACCTCGACCGGATGGACATCGAGCGCGAGCGCGGCATCACCATCAAGAGCCAGGCCGTCCGGATGCCCTGGACCATCCGGGAGGGTGAGCGGGCCGGTGAGCAGGCCGTGCTCAACATGATCGACACCCCGGGCCACGTCGACTTCACCTACGAGGTGTCCCGGTCGTTGGCCGCCTGCGAGGGCGCGATCCTGCTGGTCGACGCCGCGCAGGGCATCGAGGCCCAGACGTTGGCGAACCTCTACCTGGCGCTCGAGAACGACCTGCGCATCATCCCGGTGCTCAACAAGATCGACCTGCCGGCCGCCCAGCCGGAGAAGTACGCCGAGGAGCTCGCGCACCTGATCGGTGGCGACCCGGCGGACTGCATCCGGGTCTCCGGCAAGACCGGTGAGGGTGTGCCGTACCTGCTCGACGAGATCGTCCGGCAGTTCACGCCGCCGGTCGGTGACGCCGCCGCGCCCGCCCGCGCGATGATCTTCGACTCGGTGTACGACGTCTACCGGGGCGTGGTCACGTACGTCCGGGTGATCGACGGGCGGATCAGCGCCCGTGACCGGATCAAGATGATGTCCACCGGCGCGGTGCACGAGCTGCTGGAGATCGGCGTCATCTCGCCCGAGATGGTGAAGGCCGACGCGCTGGGTGTGGGCGAGGTCGGTTACCTGATCACCGGCGTGAAGGACGTGCGCCAGTCCCGTGTCGGTGACACGGTCACCATCAACGGCCGTCCGGCCAGCGAGGCGCTCGGCGGCTACAAGGACCCGAAGCCGATGGTCTACTCCGGCCTCTATCCGATCGACGGGTCCGACTACCCGAACCTGCGCGACGCGCTGGACAAGCTCAAGCTCAACGACGCCGCGCTCGACTACGAGCCAGAGACCTCCGGCGCGCTCGGCTTCGGCTTCCGGTGCGGCTTCCTCGGCCTGCTGCACCTGGAGATCATCCGGGAGCGGCTGGAGCGGGAGTACAACCTCGACCTGATCTCCACCGCCCCCAACGTGGTCTACCGGGCCATCACGGAGGACGGCGAGGAGATCGTGGTGACCAACCCCAGCGAGTACCCGACCGGCAAGATCGCCGAGGTGTACGAGCCGACGGTGCGGGCCACGGTGCTGACCCCGAACGACTACGTGGGCGCGGTGATGGAACTGTGCCAGGGGCGTCGCGGCAGCCTGCTCGGCATGGACTACCTGTCCGCCGACCGGGTGGAGCTGCGGTACTCGCTGCCGCTCGCGGAGATCATCTTCGACTTCTTCGACCAGCTCAAGAGCCGCACCAAGGGGTACGCCTCCCTCGACTACGAGCCCTCCGGCGAGCAGGCGTCCGACCTGGTGAAGGTGGACATCCTGCTGCACGGCGAGCCGGTGGACGCGTTCAGCGCGATCGTGCACAAGGACAAGGCGTACAACTACGGCACGACCATCGCGGCGAAGCTGCGCAGCCTGATCCCGCGCCAGCAGTTCGAGGTGCCCATCCAGGCCGCCATCGGCAGCCGGGTCATCGCCCGGGAGACCATCCGCGCGATCCGTAAGGACGTGCTCGCCAAGTGCTACGGCGGTGACATCAGCCGGAAGCGCAAGCTGCTGGAGAAGCAGAAGGAGGGCAAGAAGCGGATGAAGATGGTGGGCCGGGTGGAGGTTCCCCAGGAAGCCTTCATCGCCGCCCTGTCCTCGGACTCCGGCGACGGCAAGCCCGCCGGCAAGAAGTAACCCTCGCGTCCGGCGGACGACGGCGTACGACGCCCCGGTGTGGCCGGGACCCACGGGTCCGGGCCGACCGGGGCGTCGCCGCGTTCCCGGGGTGCGGCATTGACGGCCGACAGCACCGATGCGGATCGGGGCGGTTTGGATTTTCGGCGGTTCGGGAACTTGATGGTCACGACAGGAACACCACATACCGTGGAAACATTTCGTGAAGGAGGGCGACCGTGGAGCTCACCGTTTGGGGCATCATCACCGCGCTGATCGTCGGTCTCATCGTCGGCGCGCTGGGCCGTCTGATCGTGCCGGGCCGGCAGAACATGCCGATGTGGCTGCACATGCTGATCGGTGTCGGCGCCGCGCTGCTGGGCACCGTCCTGGCGCGGGCCATGGGCATCGCCACCTCGACCTCGGGCATCGACTGGGGCGAGCTGGCCGTCCAGGTCGTCCTGGCCGCGATCGCCGTGGCCCTGGTTGCCGGCGTGGGCCGGCGACGCAGCCTCACCCACCGGTAACGGCTGACTGCTGAATCTCCGCGACGGGCGCCCGACCACCAGGTCGGGCGCCCGTCCGCGCGTGTCCGTCCGCCCGGACCCGGACGCGTGAACGACGGCGTTCCGTCACCTCTCGGTCATTCTTCGGCCGGGCGTCCCGGAAAGTCGGTTTGGGCTTCCGGCCATTCGGGAACTCAGGGGCCAGCACCGCACTGACAACGACAAAAGCTCATCATTTCTCATGAAGGAGAACGACCGTGGAGCTGACCGTCTGGGGCATCATCACCGCGCTGATCGTCGGTCTGATCATCGGCGCGCTGGGCCGCCTGGTCGTGCCGGGCCGGCAGAACATGCCGATCTGGCTGCACATGCTGATCGGTGTCGGCGCCGCCCTCCTGGGCACCATCATCGCCCGGGCATCGGGCTTCGCCGACACCGCTGGTCTCGACTGGCGCGAGCTGCTGCTGCAGATCGTGCTGGCCGCCGTGGCGGTGGCCCTGGTCGCCGGTGTCGGCCGTCGCCGGGGTGTCACCCACCGGTAAAACTCGCACAGCCTGAACAACGGGCACCCGACCCTCCGGTCGGGTGCCCGTTCGTGTTGGTGCGCCCCCTTTCGCCCCGATCCCTGTTCCGGTCCGGCCGCTCAGCTGCGGTACGGTCGCCTCGCTTCCCCCGGCCGCCCCACTGTCGTAAAGGAATTTTTCCTACTAAGGTGCGGCGGAGAAGGTTAGTGCCAAGCGGCGCGAGGGAGATGTGGCGTGAACAGGTGGAAGCGGCTGGCCCCGGTCACCGCCGTCGTGGCATCGGCCGCGATGGTGCTGGCCGGCTGCGGTGGCTCCAGTGACGACGAGGCCGCCGACAACAGCAAGCTGACGGTCTGGATGATGGGCGAGGGAAGCGAGGCGCAGACCTCCTTCCTCGACGGTGTCGAGAGCGAGTTCCGGCAGAAGCATCCGGACACGGATGTGGTGGTCCAGTACATTCCCTGGCTCGAAGCGCCCAAGAAGTTCCAGGCGGCGCTTGCCGGCGGCGAGGGACCGGACGTCACCGAGCTGGGCAACACCGAGACCCAGGGCTGGGCGGCGCAGGAGGCGCTGGCCGACCTGACCAGCCGGATGGACGGCTGGGCCGAGGGCAAGGACATCCTGCCGGACCTGGTCAAGAACGCCCAGCTGGACGGCAAGCAGTACGGCGTGCCGTGGTACGCCGGCGTCCGCGCCATCTACTACCGGACCGACTGGTTCGCCGAGGCGGGCGTGAAGCCGCCGACGAGCTGGGAAGAGCTGGTCACCGTGGCGAAGGCCGTGCAGGCGAAGAAGCCCGGGACCTACGGTCTCGCCCTGCCGGGCAACTCCGAGCTGCCCTTCTACTCCTTCCTCTGGGGTGCCGGCGCGGAGATCGCCACCAAGGACGGCGACACCTGGAAGTCCGGCTACAACACGCCGGAGGCCCAGAAGGCGGTCAAGTTCTGGACCGACCTGGTGACCGTGCACAAGGTCGCCCCGCCGGCCGCCGCCGGCTGGAACGAGATCGACGCGCGCACCCAGTTCGCCACCGGCAAGGCCGCGATGGCGTTCGCCGGTAGCTGGCAGCAGGGCGCGATCAAGAAGGACAACCCCGAGATCGAGAAGGTCTGGGGCACGTTCCCGATCCCCGGCCCGGACGGCCAGCCGGCTCCCGGCTTCGCCGGCGGTTCCGACCTCGCGGTCTGGGAGGACAGCGAGCGCAAGGACCTCGCCTGGGACTACCTGACCGTGCTGGCGAACAAGAAGAACGACCAGGCCTTCGCCGACAGCCTCGGCTTCTTCCCGGTCTACAAGGACCTGGTGGGCGGCGACAAGTACGCCAACGACAAGGTCATGGCGGCCTTCGCCACCACGCTGCAGAACACCAAGCTCACGCCGCTCACCCCGAAGTGGGTCGAGGTCAGCCGGAACAAGACGGTGACCCAGGCGATGAACAGCTCGGTCATGAAGGGTCAGAAGACGGTCGAGAAGGCCACCGCCGACGCGGCCGCGGAGATGGAAAGCATCCTCAACGCCAAGTGACCACGCTGACCGGGGCGCCGGAGACGACCGCCGCGCGGGAGACCCCCGCGCGGCGGCGTCGCCGGGTGGACCGCCTCCCCTACCTGCTGCTCCTGCCCTGCCTGGTGATCATCGCCGTCCTGCTGCTCTGGCCCCTCGGCCAGGTGGTGGCGATGTCCTTCTTCAAGCTCGACAGCGTCCGCCAGATGCGCGGGGACCGCGAGTGGCCGTGGGTGGGGCTGGGGAACTACGCCGACGTCCTCGGAGACCCGTTCTTCTGGACGGTGCTGCGCAACACGGTGTTCTTCGCCGCGGCCAACGTGCTGCTGACCATGATCCTGGGCACCCTGGTCGGTCTGCTGCTCAACCGTCTGGGCCGGCGGATGGCCGCGTTCGTGGCCAGCTGCGTGATGCTCGCCTGGGCCACCCCGGCGCTGACCGGCACGATCGTCTGGAAGTGGATCTTCGACGACACCAGCGGCCTGGTCACCTGGTTCTTCAACGCGCTGCCCGACGGGCTCTCGCAGGGCCTCTTCGGCCACAGCGACTGGACCGGCTACGGCTGGTTCAACTCGCCGCTGCTGTTCTTCGCCATCCTCACCCTGGTGGTGGTCTGGCACTCGTTCCCGTTCATCGCGGTCAGCGTGCTGGCCGGCCTGAAGAGCGTGCCGAGCGAGCTGCACGAGGCGGCCCGGGTCGACGGGGCCGGCCCGTGGAAGGCCTTCTGGAAGATCACCGTCCCGCTGCTGCGGCCGGTCTTCGGCATCCTGATCGTGCTCTCCACGATCTGGGACTTCAAGGTCTTCACCCAGTACTACGTCCTGGCTGGCGGCACCCAGGACCGGCCCACCTTCATGCTCTCCGTCTACTCGTACGCGGAGGCGTTCTCGCCCCCACCCAAGTACGGCCTGGGCGCGGCGATCGCGGTGATCCTGACCCTGATCCTGCTGGTGGTCACCGGCCTGTACGTCCGCATGGTGCTCAAGCAGGAGGAGGACGCGTGACGCGGGCAGGAGGCGGACGCGGGACGCGACGCGCGGGGCGGATCGCCCTCAACGGCGCCGGGCTGCTGGTGGCGCTCTTCGCGGCCTTCCCGGTCTACTGGATGATCGCCACCTCGCTGAAGCCGAGTGCGGAGATCTTCGCCAGCACGCCGAAGCCGGTGCCGGCCGAGCCGACCCTGGAGCACTACCGGGAGATCCTCACCGGCAACCTCATCCCGGGCGTGACCTTCGCCGACTTCTTCCTCAACAGCGTGCTCGTCGCCGTCGCCACGGTGCTGTTGAGCGGACTGGTCGCGCTGCTGGCGGCGACGGCGGTGGCCCGGTTCCGGTTCCGGCTGCGCACCAGTTTTCTGATCATGCTGCTGGTGGTCCAGATGATCCCGCTGGAGGCGCTGGTCATCCCGCTGTTCCTGATGATCCAGCGGCTCGGGCTCTACAACACCCTGCCCAGCCTGATCCTCACGTACCTCGGCTTCTCCCTGCCGTTCGCGGTGTGGATGCTGCGCGGCTTCGTCGCGGCGGTGCCGAAGGAACTGGAGGAGGCGGCGGCGATCGACGGGGCGACCCGCGCGCAGACCTTCCGGCGGATCCTCTTCCCGCTGGTCGCGCCCGGCCTGGTGGCCACCAGCATCTTCTCGTTCATCACCGCCTGGAACGAGCTGATCTTCGCGTTGACCTTCATCAACGACCAGGACCGCTACACCCTGCCGGTGGCGATGACGTTCTTCTTCGGACGGGACGACACCGCGTGGGGCCCGGTGATGGCCGCCTCGACGATCTTCACGCTCCCGGTGATCGTCTTCTTCCTGCTGGTGCAGCGGCGGATGGTCTCCGGTCTGGTCGCCGGCGCGGTGAAGGGCTGAGGGTTCCGCGATCGATGCCCGACGTCGAGGCACTACGCTCACCGCCATGACGGGCAGGGTGGCATCGGTCAATCTCGGCATCGTGACCGAGGCGGAGTGGGCCGGCGACGCGAGTGGTCGCACCGGCATCGACAAGCGGCCGGTGGACGGTGCGGTGATGGTCGGCGTCGGCGGGCTGGCCGGTGACTTCATCGGCGAACCCGCGCACCACGGCGGCCCGGACCAGGCGGTCTACGCGTACGCCGAGGAGGACGCGGCGTGGTGGGCGGCGGAGATCGGCCGGAGCATCCGCCCGGGTGGGTTCGGCGAGAACCTGACCACGTGGGCGGTCGACGTGACGGGCGCGGTGATCGGTGAGCAGTGGACCGTCGGGTCGACCGTCCTCCAGGTGACGATGCCGCGGACGCCGTGCACCACGTTCGCCGGCTTCTGGGGCATGCCGGACCTGATCAAGCGGTTCACCGCGCGGGCGACGCCCGGGGCCTACCTGCGGGTGCTCGTGGAGGGCGAGGTCGGTGCGGGCGACCCGGTCGAGGTGGTGGACCGGCCGGCGCACGGGGTGACGATCGGCGAGGTGTTCCGGGCGCTCAACCTGGAGCCGGAGCTGCTGCCCCGACTGCTGGAGGCCGAGGACCTGCCGGAGCGGATCCGGGAGAAGGCCCGCCGGAGGGTGCGGGCGTAGCTCCCGCCTGAGGTGTTGAGAAGGGCCCCCTCTACGACGCGAGGCGTTGAGAGGGGGCCCTTCCTTACCCGGTCAGCGGAGCCAGGGGACGTTGCGGTCGAGGAGGTCGCGCTGCTTGAGCTCCTTGCGCAGCGGGATCTCGTCGTCGATGTAGCCGTCCCAGTTGATGCCCCAGTAGTTCGCGGTGTGCGTGCCCTCACCGCAGAGCTGGCGCTGGACCGGCGTGCGGTTGGCCCACCACTCGCCGTCCTTGTCGATGTGCAGCTCGTCCAGCGGGCGGATCCACCGGTAGGTGTAGCCGATAAACAGCATCTTGCGGGTGATCGTCGACAGGTTCGTCGACCGGGAGTGCCACTGGCGGCGGTCGAAGATGAACGCGTCGCCCGGGTTGGCGGTGATCTCCACCGTGCCCTCCGGGTCCGGGTTGTGGACCGAGGTGTCCCTTGGGCGGGGCAGCGAGTTCTTCAGGTGGCTGCCCGGGATCACCTTGGTCGCGCCGCGACCGTTCTCCGACAGGTCCGACAGGACGTACGCGACCTTCAGCGAGAACATCGGCCGGGGCAGGTTCGGGTCCATCGTCTCCGGGTCGGAGTTCTGCCGGTACCCGTCCTGGTGCCAGCCCCAGTACGGCTTCTCCGGCTCCAGCGCCGGCGGGGTGACGTCCAGGTGGTTGTGGTGGGTGTAGATGTTCCAGCCCGCGAGGCCCCACATGTACGGGAACGCGATCGGGTGGGTGAGCAGTTCACCGAAGAGCTCGTCCCGCTCCAGGAAGCCCAGCAGGTGCAGGGTGCCGTCCTTGGTGGTGTTGCCCTTGGCCTTCTCCTCGGCGTAGACGCGGTCCACCGCCGCCTCCAGCGCCGCCCGGTGGTCCTCGGTCAGGACGTTGCGCAGCAGGAGGAACCCCTGCTCGTGGAACTCCTTGCGGTCAATGTCGCTGATCGGCTCGTAACCGGTCCGGTCGCCGTAGTCGAACGCCACGTCGTACCCCTCCCCATGAGGCGTTGAAAAGCATTCCTGGCACAGACCGCCGATCGTAACGTGCCGATTCGCCCGCCGGGGAGCGCCCGCCGTGATAACGACCGGTGACCGGACGCCCGGGAGTGGTACGGCGACTCTCGGTCAGAGTTCTGGCGCGGTATAGCCGATCTGTGGCTGGTTGACCGATTGTGCGGTCACTGCTGGTAGGGAGATCGGGGTCGTTCAGGCGTCGGCGACGACTTCCGCCACCACCTGCGCGGCGGGGGCGGCCGCACCGTCCACCCGGTCCCAGGTGCCCCCGTCGGCGGTCCACTCCAGGCCGCCGAAGCGGACCTTCCGGACGCCGTTGTCCTGGGCGTGCGACACCAGCCAGTGCGCGTACCGCCAACCGCCGCGCTCGTCCGCGGCCGCGATCGTCAGGCTGGTCAGATCGGCCGCGGCGGCGGTCGCCGCGAGACCCCAGTCCAGGGTGAGCCCCCGGGTCAGGGCGGCGGTGGCGACCTGGCCGCGGCGCAGCGGATTGCCGCCGATCGTGCAGGCGACCGCGCCGGTGGCCTCGCCGAGCAGTGCCCGGCTCAGCACCTCCGACTCGTCCGCCCACTTCTGGTACGCCTCGGGGAAGGCGGAGCGCTGCACCTTCTGGGCCGCGTCGGTGACCCGCATCCCCTCCCAGCCGCGCACCTTCTTCAGCGCCGCGTAGAACCGGTTCGCCGCGTACCGGGGGTCGCGGATCTCGGTCGGCGTGCCCCACCCCTGGCTCGGGCGTTGCTGGAAGAGGCCCAGCGAGTCGCGGTCGCCCCCGGCGAGGTTGCGCAGGCCGGACTCCTGGTAGGCGGTGGCGAGCGCCACCACCACCGCCCGCTCGGGCATGCCGCGCTGGATGCCGATGGCCGCGATCGTCGCGGCGTTGGCCATCTGGTCGGCGTCGAGCGCCACCTCGCCGTCGGCCCGCACCGTGCACGTCCGGCTGGTCAGCGGGAGACGGAGCTGCTCACCGAACTGCCGGACGACGATCCAGATGCCGACCATGGCCACCAGGAGAAGGACGACGCCACCCGCCACGGCTGCCCGAGTTCGCACCTGCACCCCCACTTCGACAGTCCGACAAGCGTACGTCCCCGTTCGGCTGATCCGGGTCGTCCGACCGGTTCCCTCCGTTACCCCCCGGGTGTGGCGGCGGCGCAGTGCCGCCCCGATCAGTCGGCACGCTCTCCCGGGTCACCGTCCAGAGCGGCCACCCATCGAGCGGGTCGTTTCGCCCGGAAGGCGAGCACGCCCTCCATTCCCTCCTCGGACAGGAAGAATCCGGTGGAGATGGCCGACAGGTCGGCGATCTCGGCTCGCAGGTCGGTCGCGGGCCGCCGGCGCAGGAGCTCCTTCGCCCCGGCGAGCGCACCCGGCGCGCCCCGGACCAGCGAGTCGCAGAACCGCGCCACCGCCGCGTCCAGCTCGGCCGCCGGCACGGCGGCGGTGACCAGCCCGACCTCGGCGGCCCGCCGGCCGTCGAAGGTGTCCCCGGTGAGGTACAGCTCGGCGGCGGCACGCGGGTGCAGCCGGGGCAGCACGGTCGCCGAGATCACCGCCGGGATCACGCCGATCCGTACCTCGGTGAAGGCGAACGTCGCCTCCTGGGAGCACACCGCCAGGTCGGCCGCCGCGATCAGGCCGAGGCCGCCGGCGCGCGCCGGCCCGGCGACCCGGGCCACCACCGGCTTCGGGCACTCCCAGACCGCCGCGAGCACGTCACCCAGCATCCCGGCCGGCACCGACCCGCTGGCGTACGCGGCGGCGGTCTCCTTCAGGTCCGCCCCGGAGCAGAAGACCGGGCCGGTGTGGTCCAGCACGATCACCCGTACGGAGTCGTCGGCGACCGCCGCGGCGATGCCGTCCAGCAGCGACGTCATGAGCGGGGTCGAGAGCGCGTTGCGGTTGTGCGGGCTGTCCAGGGTGAGGGTGGTCACCCCGCGGGCCGTGGAGACCCGCACGAGCGCGTCGGGAGAGGTCATGTGAGGGCACACTAGTGGCCATGCCCGGCGTCCTTCCAGATGGCGAACCCGTCCCCGTCGACGGGTCGCTCCCCGCGACTGCCACCCGCGCGGTCGGCGCGCGGGGCTTCGGGGTGTACGTGCACGTGCCGTTCTGCGCCAGCCGCTGCGGCTACTGCGACTTCAACACGTACACCGCCGCCGAGCTGGGCGGCGGGGCGAGCCGGGACGGCTACGCCGACACCGTGCTCGCCGAGCTGGCGCTGGCCCGCCGGGCGCTGGGCGAGGGGCCGCCCCCACGGGTGGACACCGTCTTCGTCGGCGGTGGCACGCCGACCCTGCTGCCCGCCGACGACCTCGCCCGGATCCTCGACGCCGTCGACCGCACCTGGGGGCTCGCCGCCGACGCCGAGGTCACCACCGAGGCGAATCCCGAGTCGGTCACGCCGGAGTCGCTGAAGACGCTGCGGGCCGCCGGCTACACCCGGATCTCGCTGGGCATGCAGTCCGCCGCGCCCGGTGTGCTCGCGATCCTGGACCGGAAGCACAGCGCCGGCCGGGCCGTGGCAGCCGCCGCGGAGGCGCGCGACGCCGGCTTCGACCACGTCAACCTCGACCTGATCTACGGGACGCCGGGGGAGGATGCGGAGGACTTCGCCGCCTCCCTCGACCAGGTGGTGGCCGCCGGCGTCGACCACGTCAGCGCGTACGCCCTGATCGTCGAGGACGGCACCCGGCTCGCCGCCCGGATGCGCCGCGGCGAGCTGCCGTACCCGGACGACGACGTCGCCGCGGACCGGTACCTGGCCGCGGAGGCCGCCCTCGGCGCGGCCGGCTTCTCCTGGTACGAGGTCTCCAACTGGGCGCGCTCCGACGCGGCCCGGTGCCGGCACAACCTGCTCTACTGGTCCGGGGCGGACTGGTGGGGCCTCGGCCCCGGGGCGCACAGCCACGTCGGCGGCGTGCGCTGGTGGAACGTCAAACACCCCACGACGTACGCGCAACGCCTGGCCGCCGGGGAGTCGCCCGGTCTGGCGCGGGAGGTGCTCGGGCCGGACGAGGCGCACATGGAGGACGTGATGCTGCGCCTGCGGCTCGCCTCCGGGCTGCCGCTGGACGCCCTCGACGAGGCCGGCCGGGTCGGCGCGGGGAAGGCCCTCGCCGACGGGCTGCTCGACCCCGACCGGTACGCGGCCGGCCGGGCCGTGCTCACCCTGCGCGGGCGACTGCTGGCCGACGCGGTCGTCCGGGACCTGCTGCCCTGAGGCCCGGTCTCCCACCTCGCCCCTGTTCCGTGCGGGAGACCGGACCTCGGTGCCGGCCGGGGGAGCGGCCGGCACCGAGTCAGCGCTTCACGAAGGAGTAGGTCATCGGGTAGCGGTACATCACACCCTCGTTGGCCTTGACGCCGCCGATGATCCCGAAGATCACCGGGACGATCCAGACGAGCATCGGGACGAAGAAGAGCAGGCCGCAGGTGATCAGGGTGAGCACCCAGCTCAGCACACCGACGACCGCCCAGGTGAGCTGGAAGTTCAACGCGGCGACCGCGTGTGCCCGCACCGTCGGAGACTGCTGACCGCGGGTCATCATCGCGATGAGCGGCGCGACCCAGCCGAACAGGCCGCCGCCGATGATCACGCCGAGCGGGCCGCCGAAGTGCGCCACCAGCGCCCAGGTCTTGTCCTCGGCGTTGGGGTAGCCGCCCGCCGGCGGGCCGTACGCGCCGCCGGCCGGGTAGCCGCCGCCGTGGGGCGGATAACCACCGGGCGGGGGATGACCGCCGGGGGGCGGGTAGCCACCGGGCGGCGGATAGCCACCGGCGGGGGGATAGCCGCCGGGCGGTGGGTAGCCGCCCGACGTCGGGGCGTCACCGGGGGGTGGCGGATAGCCACCGGGCGGGGGATAGCCGCCCGCGCCCGGTGCCCCGGACAGTGGTGCGGTGGGTTCGTCCGGGGCGGGCGGGCCGGGGAAGCCCGACGGAACGGTCGGGTCCGGGTCTCCCGCGCCGGGAGGGCGAGGTGGTTCAGTCATGGACGTCACGGTAGGGGCAGTCGGCAAGGGCGCACCAGAGCGACACCGCCCGGGATGTCCGGATGGACGGCCCTGGCGCCGCAGGCGGGCGGGTGCGCGCAGCACCCTCCGTCATTGATCATCGCGATGCCGGCCCTGCCGACGTAGACTGGCACTCGCTACAGTCGAGTGCCAGGCCGCTGCCCGGGCCCGTTCCGCGCGCCCGGCCCGACGTGCGACAGGAGGTGGGGAGGATGGGTCTCGACGACCGCAAACTCGCCGTGCTGCGCGCGATCGTCGAGGACTACGTCGCCACGCAGGAGCCCGTCGGCAGCAAGGCGCTGGTCGAGCGGCACCAGCTCGGCGTCTCGCCGGCGACGGTACGCAACGACATGGCGGTGCTGGAGGAGGAGGGCTACATCCGGCAGCCGCACACCAGCGCGGGCCGGGTGCCCACCGACCGTGGCTACCGCCTCTTCGTGGACCGACTGTCCCGGGTCAAGCCGCTGAGCCCGGCCGAGCGCCGGGCGATCGAGCGGTTCCTGGTCGGCGCCGTCGACCTGGACGACGTGGTGCACCGCACGGTGCGGCTGCTGGCGCAGCTGACCCGACAGGTCGCCGTCGTGCAGTACCCGTCGCTCGCCCGTTCCTCGGTGCGGCACCTGGAGCTGGTGCCGATCTCCACCACGCGCCTGATGCTCGTCATGATCGCCGACACCGGTCGGGTGGAGCAGCGGCTGGTCGAGCTGCCCGCGCCGGTCCCGGCCGACGACGTCACCGACCTGCGCCGACTGGTCAACGAGAAGCTGGTCGGCAGCCGGCTGTCGGAGACCCCACCCCTGGTCCAGGCCCTGGTCGACGAGTCGGCACCGCACCTGCGCGGGGCCATGACCACGCTGTCCACCGTGCTGCTCGAGACGCTGGTCGAGCGGCACGAGGAGCGGATCGCCCTGGCCGGCACGGCCAACCTGACCCGTGGTGGCCTGCTCGACTTCCAGGGTTCCCTGCGTCCCATCCTGGAGGCGCTGGAGGAGGAGGTCGTGCTCCTCAAGCTGATCGGCGAGACCCAGCCCAGCACCACCCGGGTGCTGATCGGCGACGAGAACGAGGTCGACAACCTCCGCGCCGCCTCGGTGGTCAGCACCGGGTACGGCCCCGGCGCGACCATCGTCGGTGGGCTCGGCGTGTTGGGGCCCACCCGGATGGACTACCCCGGCACGATCGCCACGGTACGTGCCGTGGCACGCTACGTGGGCGATCTGCTGGCCCAGAACTGACCAGTCAGGGTCGTCGGTGTCACTGGAGGCCGACGACCGGCGCAACGCGAGACGAACATGAGGACACGGAACGCAGTGGCCAGGGACTACTACGGCATCCTCGGTGTGAGCCGGGAAGCCTCCGACGACGAGATCAAGCGCGCCTACCGCAAGCTGGCGCGGCAGTTCCACCCGGACGTGAATCCGGACCCGGAGGCCCAGGAGAAGTTCAAGGACATCAACGCCGCGTACGAGGTCCTCTCGGACGACCGGAAACGGCAGATCGTCGACCTGGGCGGTGACCCGCTCGCCCCCGGTGGCGGGGGCGCCGGCGGTCCGGGTGGCCCCGGCGGGGCGGGGCCGTTCGTCGGCTTCCAGGACATCATGGACGCGTTCTTCGGCGGCGCCGCCGGTGGCGCGCGGGGGCCGCGTCCGCGTACCCGACCGGGTGCCGACGCGATCCTGCGCCTCGAACTTGATCTCCAGGAGACCGCGTTCGGCGTCGAGGCGCCGATCACCGTCGACACCGCCGTGCTCTGCACCACCTGCTCCGGTGCCGGCACCGCCGCCGGCACGCACCTGGCCACCTGTGAGGCGTGCGGCGGCCGCGGCGAGGTGCAGTCGGTGCAGCGCACCTTCCTCGGCCAGGTGGTCTCCGCCCGGCCGTGCACCGTCTGCCAGGGCTACGGCACCACCATCCCGCACCCCTGCCCGACCTGTGCCGGCGACGGCCGGGTGCGCACCCGCCGCTCGCTGACCGTCAAGATCCCCGCCGGGGTCGAGGACGGCATGCGGATCCGGCTGGCCCAGCAGGGCGAGGTCGGCCCGGGTGGCGGCACCGCCGGCGACCTGTACGTGGAGATCCACGAACGACCCCACGACGTCTTCTCCCGCAAGGGCGACGACCTGCACTGCCGGGTCACCGTGCCGATGACCGCCGCGGCCCTGGGGACCAGGCTGACCATCAAGACGCTGGACAGCGAGGAGCCGCTCGACGTCAAGGCCGGCACCCAACCGGGCAGCACGCTGCGACTGCGTGCCCGGGGCGTACCCCACCTGCGCGGCACCGGCCGGGGTGACCTCTACGTCCACCTCGACGTGCGGACCCCGACCAAGCTCGACGCCGACCAGGAGCGGATGCTGCGCGACTTCGCCAAGACCCGGGGCGAGGAGGTCGCCGAGCTGACCAAGCAGGGCGGCTTCTTCTCCCGGATGCGCGACGCCTTCAACGGCCACGCCTGACCATGTCCGCGCCGCTGTTCCTCGTCGAGGCGCTGCCCGCCGCCGACCAACTGGTCCTGGACGGCCCCGAGGGGCACCACGCCGCCACCGTGCAGCGGCTGCGCGTCGGCGAGGAGCTGCTCCTGGCCGACGGGCGGGGCGGCACGGCCGCCGCCGTGGTCACCGCCGTCGGCCGGGGCACCCTGGACCTCGACGTGGTCTCCCGGGGGTACGTGGACGCGCCCGTCCCGCGCCTCGTGGTGGTGCAGGGCATCGCCAAGGGCGACCGCGGCGAACTGGCCGTGCAGGCGATGACCGAGGTGGGGGTGGACGAGATCGCGCCCTGGGCCGCTGCCCGCTCGGTGACCCAGTGGCGGGGCGACCGGGGCGTACGGGCGCGGGAGAAGTGGGCGTCGACCGCCCGCGAGGCCGCGAAGCAGGCCCGCCGGGCGTGGCTGCCGGTGGTGGCCGGCGCTCCCGACGAGTCGACGACGCAGGTGACCCGCCGGATCGCCGGTGCCGCCGCCGCGTACGTGCTGCACGAGGAGGCCGACGAGCGGCTGGCCACCGTGCCGTTGCCCGACGCCGGCGAGATCGTGCTGGTGGTCGGCCCGGAGGGCGGCATCGACCGCGCCGAGCTGGACGCCTTCGCCGAGGCCGGCGCCCGGCCGGTGCGACTGGGGCCGTCGGTGCTGCGTACCTCCACCGCCGGGGTCGCGGCTTTGTCGGTGCTCTCCGCCCGCCTCGACCGCTGGTGACGGTGTAAGGAAGGGCCCCCTGTAACGCCTGGGGTAGAGAAAGGGCCCTTCTTGACGCGCCTCACGGGCGGGGGAAGACCTGCACCGGCTGGTCGTCGGGGCGCAGGTCGAGCCCGGCGGGGCCGACGATGAGCGGGTCCGGCACGCCCACCACCTCGCGGTCCTTCTCGGCGTAGTCGAAGCGGTTCAGCACGTGCCGCATCGCCTCCAGCCGGGCGCGCTTCTTGTCGTTGCTCTTCACCACGGTCCACGGCGCGTCCGCCGTGTCGGTCCAGAAGAACATCGCCTCCTTGGCCTCGGTGTACTCGTCCCACTTGTCCAGCGACGCGATGTCCATCGGGGAGAGCTTCCACTGGCGTACCGGGTCGACCTGCCGCACCGCGAAGCGGGTGCGCTGCTCGTTCTGCGACACCGAGAACCAGAACTTGACCAACCGTATGCCGGAGCGCACCAGCATCCGCTCCAGCTCCGGGACCTGCCGCAGGAACTCCAGGTACTCCTTGCGGGTGCAGAAGCCCATCACCCGCTCCACCCCGGCCCGGTTGTACCAGGACCGGTCGAAGAGCACGATCTCGCCGGCCGCCGGCAGGTGCGCCAGCCAGCGCTGGAAGTACCACTGGGTGGCCTCCCGCTCGTTCGGCTTGACCAGGGCCACCACCTTGGCGTCGCGCGGGTTCAGGTGTTCCATGAACCGCTTGATGGTGCCGCCCTTGCCCGCGGCGTCGCGCCCCTCGAAGAGGATCACCAGCCGCTCACCGGACTCGCGAACCCACTCCTGGAGCTTGAGCAGCTCGATCTGGAGCAGCCGCTTCTGCTGGTCGTACTCGTCGCGGTCCATGCGCTTGTCGTACGGGTAGTCCTCGCGCCAGGTGTCCACCGGGCTGCCGTCCGGGTTGAGCAGGACGGGGTCGTCGTCGTGGCCGTCGAGCACGCGGTAGTCGGCGGCGAGGTCCAGCACGGTGTCGGCCATGCCGGAGACCCTTACCCCGTCCCGGTGCCGATCCGACGCCGGGACGGCTGTCAGTTTGCTGTCAGCTGCGCAGGTAGGAGGCACCGTTGAGGTCGACGATCGTGCCCGACGCCCACTGCGCCTCCGGCGCGGCCAGCCAGTGCACGGCGGCGGCGATCTCCTCCGGCCGCGCCACCCGGTTGAAGGGGCTCTGCGCCCGGATGGCGTCGCCGCGCTCCCCGCTCAGGTGCTCGGTGGTCATGTCCGTCTCCACGAAGCCCGGCGCGACCGTGGCCACGGCGATGCCGTACGGCGCGAGCGCCACCGCGAGGGACTGACCGAGGGCGTTCAGCCCAGCCTTGCTGGCGCCGTAGGCGGGCTGGTCCGGTTCACCCCGGAACGCGCCCCGGGACGAGACGTTGACGATCCGTCCGCCCCGCTCCCGCATGTGCTGGGCGGCGCACCAGGTCACGTTGGCCGCGCCGGTCAGGTTGGTCTCCATGACCTGCCGCCACCGCGCCTGCCAGTCCTCGTAGGAGGCACCGAAGACCGGGTGCGGCCGGTCCCGGTCGCCGTACACACCGGCGTTGTTGACCAGCACGTCCAGCCCGCCGAGCCGGTGCGCGGCCTCGTCCACCATCACCCGTACGGCGTCCGGGTCGGTCAGGTCGGCGCGCACCACCACGTGTCCGTCGCCCGGCAGGTCGGCGCGGAGCGCCTCGGCCAGGTCGGCGGAGTCGCGGTGGTGGATCGCCACCCGGTCACCGCCGGCCGCGAACGCCGTCGCCACCGCGCGCCCGATGCCGCGCGAGGCCCCCGTCACCAGTACCGCCCGAGAAGTCACGCCGGCCATCCTGCCGCAGCGGACCCCGGGTGTTAACAAGGGGCCCTTCCTCTACCGCAGGCGTTAAGAAGGGGCCCTTCCTTACACTGCCCGGGTGACTGAATGTCTGTTCTGCCGCATCGTCGCCGGGGAGATCCCGGCCACCGTCGTCCGGGAGACCCCCACCACCCTGGCGTTCCGGGACGTCGACCCGAAAGCCCCGGTGCACGTGCTGGTGGTCCCGAAGGAGCACTACGCCGACGTGGCGACCCTCGGCCAGGGTGACCCGGCGCTCGCCGGGGAGGTGCTGGCCACGGCCGCCGCCGTGGCCGAGGACGAGGGGCTGCTCGGCGACGGCTTCCGGCTGATGTTCAACACCGGCCGGTACGGCGGCCAGGAGGTCTTCCACGTGCACGCGCACCTGCTCGGCGGCGCCCCGCTCGGCCCGATGCTGGCTCGGGACCTGGCATGACGCCCGTGGGGGACCGCCTCGCCCGGATGGTGCGTGAGGTCCAGGCGCAGGCCCGCGTGCCGGCGGTCGCCGCGGCGCTGCACCGCGCCGACCGGCCGCTCTGGACCTGCGAGGTGGGGGAGACCGGCAACGACACGACGCTCGGCCCGGAGACGGCGTTCCGGATCGGCTCGGTCACGAAGACCTTCACCGCCGTGCTGACCGTCCAGTGTCGCGACGACGGCCTGCTCGACCTGGACGACCCGCTGGAGCGGCACCTGGACCTGCCGGCACACGGCGAGCTGACCGTGCGTCGGCTGCTGTCGCACACCGCCGGCCTGCAACGGGAGCCGTACGGCGACGTGTGGGACACGCTGCGCGCACCGGACGCCGAGGAGTTCCTTGCCGACCTGGCCCGGGCCGAGCGGGTGCTGCCCACCGGGCGCCGCTACCACTACTCCAACCTCGGGATGGCGCTGCTGGGCCGGCTGGTGGGGCACCTGCGCGGCGGGACCTGGGCGGAGGTGCTCGCCGAGCGGGTGCTCACCCCGCTCGGGCTCACCGGCACCACGGTCGCCCCGGGACCGACGGCGGCCACCGGGTTCCTCGTCGACGCGTACTCCGACGAGGCCCACCCGGAGCAGCCCACCGACTTCGGAGCGATCGGTCCGGCGGCCCAGCTGTGGAGCACGGCGACGGACATGGCCCGCTGGGCCGCGTTCCTCGCCGACCCGGCGGCGCTCGACCCGGACGGGAGGGTCCTCGCCCCGACCACGCTCGACGAGATGCGCTGGCCGCTGACGGTCACCGACGAGACGGTCTGGTCCGGTGGTTTCGGGCTCGGCCTGATCCTGGTTCCGCAGGGCGACCGGGTCGTGCACGTCGGGCACGACGGGGCGATGCCGGGCTTCCTGGCCGCCGTCTACGGGCGGCGCGGTGGAGAGGGCACCGCCGGGGCGATGGGCGCCGCGGTGCTCGGCTCGTCCGGCACCGCGGCCCAGCTCTTCGAGCTGCCGCACCGGCTGCTCGCGGCGGCGGCCGAGCACGACCCGGCGGACACGGTGCCGTGGCGGCCCGGCCCGCCGGCCCCACCGGAGGTACGCGGCCTGCTGGGACGCTGGTGGGGCGAGGGGTTCGAGTACGTCTTCTCCTGGCACGACGGGGCGCTGCGGGCCCGGGGCTCGGACGACCCGGCGGGCCGGCCGCCGGCGGTCTTCGCCCCGCTGCCGGACCGGCCGGACGTGTACCGGACGGTCTCCGGGCGGGAGGTGGGTGAGCTGCTCCGGCTGACCCGGGACGCCTCCGGCGCGGTGGTCCGGATGCACTGGGCGACCTACCGTTTCACCCGGCACCAGGAGGCCTTCGACCGGTACGACTTCCGGGCCTGAACGGGCGGATCTGACTGCGGCGGGAGGTGACCCGGGCGGGCGGAAATGGGCGGGGTGCCACCGCCGTTGACCCGATACGATGGATGGAACGTCCGCACGCCGCGCCGCCAGGCCCGGCGCCGAGATCGAGAGCAGGTGCGCAGGGCCCCTCGGCCCGACCCATGACCGGCACCCCACCTCCCGGCCCGCCCCAGGCGCAGACCAGGATCACCGTTCCCGACCCCAAGATCATGGTCAACCTGCTCGGCGCGGGTGACGAGATCCTGCGCCTGGTCGAGCGCTCGGTCGCCAGCGACGTGCACGTCCGGGGCAACGAGATCACGATCACCGGCGCCCCCGCGGACAACGCCGTCGCCGAGCGGCTCTTCAGCGAGCTGATCGAGCTCATCGAGAAGGGCGAGACCCTGACCACCGACGCCGTCCGGCGTACCGCCAGCATGCTCGAGCAGGGCGGCGCCGAGCGGCCCGCCGAGGTCCTGACGCTCAACATCCTCTCCCGGCGCGGGCGCACCATCCGTCCCAAGACGCTCGGGCAGAAGCGCTACGTCGATGCCATCGACGGGCACACCATCGTGTTCGGCATCGGCCCGGCCGGCACCGGCAAGACCTACCTCGCCATGGCGAAGGCGGTGCAGGCGCTCCAGGCCAAGCAGGTCAACCGGATCATCCTCACCCGGCCGGCGGTCGAGGCGGGGGAGCGGCTGGGCTTCCTGCCCGGCACGCTCAACGAGAAGATCGACCCCTACCTGCGCCCGCTGTACGACGCGCTGCACGACATGCTCGACCCGGACTCGATCCCGAAGCTCATGGCGGCGGGCACGATCGAGGTCGCGCCGCTGGCGTACATGCGGGGCAGGACCCTTAACGACGCGTTCATCATCCTGGACGAGGCGCAGAACACCACGCCCGAGCAGATGAAGATGTTCCTCACCCGGCTCGGCTTCAACTCGAAGATCGTCGTGACCGGTGACGTCACGCAGGTGGACCTTCCCGGCGGGACGACCAGCGGCCTGCGGGTCGTCCGGGAGATCCTGGAGAACGTCGAGGACGTGCACTTCGCCCAGCTCTCCAGCTCGGACGTGGTCCGGCACAAGCTGGTGGGGGAGATCGTCGACGCGTACGCCCGCTGGGACGAGCGGGAGAACCAGCAGGCGCAGGGCGTGCACGCCGTGCCGGGGCGGACCGCCCAGGGCGGCCGGGCCGGCCGGCGCCGCTAGACCACCGAGGGAAGACTGTTGTCCATCGAAATCGCCAACGAGTCGGGTGTCGACGTCGACACCGACGCCGTGCTCGCCGTGGCTCGGCACGCCCTCGACGAGATGGGGGTCAATCCCCTCGCCGAGCTGTCCGTGCTGCTGGTCGACATCGACTACATGAGCGAGCTGAACCACCGCTGGATGGGCGGCGACGGTCCGACCGACGTGCTCGCCTTCCCCATGGACGAGGGCAGCGTCGACCACGGCCCGGGCGAGAGCACCGCCGCCGGCGGCGAGCCGGCGCTGCTCGGCGACATCGTGCTCTGCCCCGAGGTGGCGGCCAAGCAGGCGGCCGCCGCCGGGCACACCTCCGCCGACGAGCTGCACCTGCTCACCGTGCACGGTGTGCTGCACCTGCTCGGCTACGACCACGCCGAGCCGGAGGAGGAGCGGGAGATGTTCGCGCTCCAGGCCCGACTGCTGGCCAGCTGGCGGTCGACCCGGTCGCGGTGATGTCCCCCCACACAGTGGCGGCCGGCGCGGCCGGCCTGCCCGACCTGCAACTGATCGTCTTCGCCGCCGGTCTGGTGGTGCTCGCGGGGCTGATCGCCATGACCGAGGCCGCGCTCGCCGCGGTCTCCCCGGCCCGGGCCGCCGAGCTGGCCCGGGAGGGGGCGCGCGGCGCTCGCGCCCTCCAGGCCGTCGCCGGTGACGTGGTCCGCCACCTCAACCTGCTGCTGCTGCTGCGGCTGCTCGCCGAGTTGACCGCCACCACCCTGGTCGCCCTCGTCGCGGTGGACACCTTCGGCGCCGGCTGGCGGGCCGCCCTGGTCACCGCGGGGGCGATGACCGTGGTCAGCTTCGTCGTGGTGGGCGTGGGCCCGCGCACCGTGGGCCGGCAGCACGCGTACGCGGTGGGCCGGGCGGTCGCGCCGCTGGTGCGCTGGCTCGGGCGGGCGCTCAACCCGCTCGCCTCCCTGCTGATCCTGATCGGCAACGCGGTCACCCCGGGGCGCGGCTTCCGCGAGGGGCCGTTCGCCACCCAGGTGGAGCTGCGTGAGCTGGTCGACCTGGCGGAGCAGCGCGGCGTCGTCGAGCACGGCGAACGGCAGATGATCCACTCCGTGTTCGCGCTCGGGGACACCATCGCCCGCGAGGTGATGGTGCCGCGTACCGAGATGGTGTGGATAGAGGAGAGCAAGACCCTCTCCCAGGCCCTGGTGCTCTTCCTGCGCTCCGGCTTCTCCCGCATCCCGGTGATCGGCGAGAGCGTCGACGACGTGCTGGGCGTGCTCTACCTCAAGGACCTCATCCGCCGCACCCAGGGCGGCGCCGACGAGGACCGGGAGCTGCCGGTGGCCGAGCTGATGCGCCCGGCGACCTTCGTCCCGGAGTCCAAGCCGGTCGACGACCTGCTCTCGGAGATGCAGGCCGCCCGCAACCACCTGGTCATCGTCGTCGACGAGTACGGCGGCACCGGCGGTCTGGTCACCATCGAGGACATCCTGGAGGAGATCGTCGGCGAGATCACCGACGAGTACGATGTCGAGCGCCCGCCCGTGGAGCATCTCGACGACGGAGCGGTGCGGGTCACCGCCCGGCTCCCCGTCGAGGACCTGGGCGAGCTGTTCGACACCGAACTCCCCACCGACGAGGTGGAGACCGTCGGCGGCCTGCTCGCGCAGTCCCTGGGACGGGTTCCCATCCCGGGCGCGGAGGTCGAGGTGGCCGGCCTCCGGCTGGTCGCCGAGGGCACCACCGGCCGACGCAACCGGATCGACACCGTGCTCGTCCGCCGGGTGGAGTCGACCGACACGCAGGACAACCCGGGACGCGGCGAGCAAGCCGAGCCCCGGGGCGACAACGACCGATCCGAGGAGAGGCAACCCGCAGATGCCTGAGTCACCCGCCGCGCCGGCCGTCCGGCCCACCCCGTCCGAGCCCGTGGCGCTGAGCGCCGAGGACGGCAAGCTGGTCGTCCTCGCCCGGGGAGCACGCGGCCGGGTCGGTGCCGTGGAGGGCGCCGCCGTCCGCGACCAGGACGGCCGGACGTACGCGGCGGCCAGCGTCTCCCTGCCCTCGCTGACCATCACCGCGCTCCAGCTCGCCGTCGCCTCGGCGGCGGCGGCCGGCGCGACCCGGCTGGAGGCCGCGGTCGTGGTGACCGAGGCGTCGACGCTGGACGGCGTACGGGTCATCGACGACTTCTCC
>NZ_JBFAMU010000027.1:0-24218 GCF_040656655.1 Micromonospora sp. NPDC049799 | reverse complement strand
CTCGTCGGTCACGTCGACGACGTCACCGACGGCCGCCAGCAGATCGGCCAGTCCGTCCTCCAGCTCGCCGACGGGCGCCGCGAACACCAGGTCGTAGTCTTCGGCGTCGGCGGCCAGCTCGAGCGGGCTGGCGGCGCCGGCCGTGTAGACCACGACCACCGTGGCGGTCATGCGCCGACCCGCTCGTGCTCACGCTGCGCGGGCAGCGAACGGTAGATCTGTTCCAGGCCACCGAGGGCGCCACCGAGCCGTGGCAGGGCCGCGTAGACCGGGTCGCGGCTCAGGATCGCGTCGACCTCACGCAGCCGCCACATCGGGGTGCGCGGGAACAGGTGGTGCACCAGGTGGAAGCCCTCGCCGTCGATCTCCCCCAGGAGGAACCGGGTGCCCCACCCGTAGACCCGGTTCCAGGACATGTAGATGTCCACCCGGGGCGCGGTCTCGATCAGCGGGAAGTGCTCCATCAGCTCGGCCACCGCACCGATCCACACCTGGGTGGTGACCAGCGGCACGAACCAGAGCAGCACCAGCCACATCCACCAGCCGCCCAGCACGGCCCAGAGGAGCACCCCGGCCAGCACGACCACCCGCAGCGCGCGCTCGGCCGGCTGCTCGCCCGCCGCGACGATGCGGTGGCGCAGCAGGTAGAGCACGTACGAGGCGGTCGCCCTCGGCGTCACCACGGTGAGCAGGTAGCGGCGCAGCGCGTCGCGGCTCATCTCGTCCCCGCACAGCGCGTTGTCCTTGTACTGCTGGTAGTCGGGGTCCCGGTCCGGGTCGCCGAGCCGGCCGTGGTGCTCGCCGAGGTGCGACGCCCGGTACCCGGTGAAGCTCTGCAGCACCGGGTACCCGCCGAGAACCGCCCCGATCACGCTGCCGGTCCGGTGGTCGGCCATGAACACCCGGTGGGTCGCCATGTGCAGCATCCCGGCGATCCCCCGCTGCCGGCCCCCGATGAAGAACACCGCCACCAGGTAGACCGGCAGCGCCAGCCACCAAGGCGCGTGCTGCCAGGACAGGATCGAGGCCGCGCACCAGAAGGCGATCCAGGCCCAGTGCGTGACGGCTTCGAGCGGACCGTGCCAGTTGTCCGGCCGGGACGCGGCCCGGACCGCGGCCATGATCTCGGGCGCGAAACGGTACCGCTCGGCTAGAGCAGAATCGGCCACGGTCTCTCTCCTCACTCAGTGCTGTCCAACTGGCGGCTCTCCCCAGTCAGACATCCGGGCCACGATGTCGGCAACCAGCTCGGCCTCGGCAGCCCGGAGGTAGAAGTGGTCCCCGTCGAACACCCGCCCGGCGGCGCTGCCGGAGGTCAGCTCACCCCAGGCGGCCAGCTCACGCGGCACGTCACCGGGGTCGCCGCTGCCCCCGTACGCGGCGATCGGGCATCGCAGCCGCACCGGGTCGTCGCGGTGGTACGACAGCGACGCCCGGACGTCGGCCAGCAGCGGCGGCAGCACCAGCTCGCGCAGTTCCGGGTGGTCGAACACGGCTGGGTCGGTCCAGCCGGCCTCGCGGGCCTCGGCCTCGACGGTGGCGTCGTCCATGACCTCGTGCGGCGGCGCGGACCGGTGCGGGGCGAGCTGGCCGGAGAGGAACAGACCCGCCGGCCCGGGCCCGCCACCGGCCTCCAGGCGGATCGCGACCTCGTAGGCGACGAGGCTGCCCATGCTGTGCCCGAACAGAAACAGGGGCCGGTCGGCGTAGGGCGCCAGCGCCGGGGCCACCGCGTCGGCGATCTGCACGACCGACGGCATCAGCGGCTCGGCCAGCCGGTCGTGGCGGCCCGGGTACTGCACGCTGATCAGCTCGGTGGTGGCCGGCAGCCGGTCGAGCCACGAGCTGTAGGCGCTGGCCGTGCCGCCGGCGTGCGGCAGGCACACCAGCCGCGCCGCCGGGTCCGGCCGGGGCCGAGGCCGGCGCAGCCAGCGCGCCGATGCGCCGGAGGTGTCCGTTGTCGTGGGTGCGGTCATCGAGGACTCCCGTCAGTCGCGGGTCTGAGGCCAGAATCCGCATGTGATTCTTTGCGAGGGATGCGTCTGGGACGGACTTGCGATGGATAGTGCCCCGGCCGGCGCGCCGGTCGCGATCGGTGGGCAGCTCGACCCGGCCACCGTGATCGGCGGCTACCGGCACGGCACCTACCCGATGCCGGCCGCGACGCCGGCTGACATCGAGGTGAATCACGCCCTGTACGAGGACGCGGTGGAGTCCGGGGCGACCGTGGTGCTCGACTCGCCGCTGCCCGACCCGTACGCGCTGGTCTGGTGGTCCCCGGATCCCCGGCCGGTGATCCCCTACGGCGGGTTGGCCAAGGCGCGCAGCCTGATGAAGCTGTTGCGCAACCGGCTGACCTGGACCACCACCACGAACAAGGACTTCGCCCGGGTGCTGGCCGAGTGCCGTCGGGACCGCACCCCCGAGTGGCTGACCACCGAGTTGTGCGAGTGCATGATCACGCTGAACGAGCTGGGCTGGGCGCACAGTGTCGAGGTGTGGGAGCACGAGGAGCTGGTGGGCGGCGCCATCGGCATCGGCGTCGGAGAGGTGTTCGTCCTGGACACCTGTTTCCACCGGCGCGACAACGCGTCGAAGGTGGCGCTGCTCGACATGGAGCACCGGCTCGCCGGCACCGGCGTGACGCTGCTGGACGTCGAGTGGGACAGCGAGCGCAACCAGCGGCTCGGCGCCGGGCCGCTGCCGCGCGGCGAGTTCCTGGCGACGCTGGCCCGCGGCAGCGATCCGGTGCCTCTGGCCGGGGGTGAGGAGCCGGTACGGCGCCTCGGTTTCCTGCGCACGCCGGGGTAGCGGCCGCTGCCCCCTAAACAGGTGAGTCCCGCGTGTCCGGCCAGGTGGTCAGGATGATCGAAGACCGTGTGTCTTCGTTCGACCATTGAGGCCGTGACAAGGAACGGGGCTGATCCAGTGCCGGTCAACACCTCTAGATCCACCCTTGATGCCGAGCCGCTCGCCGGCCGGGACGAACCTGTCGTGCGGCTGCCGATCTCCGCCATCCGCGATGCCGACTCGCCGCGATCCGCGGGCGTGGACATGGCGTACGCGAGATCCATGGCGGAGATGGAGGCGGACCTGCCACCGATCGTGGTGCACCGCGCGACCATGCGGGTCGTCGACGGCATGCACCGGCTCGCCGCCGCCCGGCTCCGCGGCGAGCAGGAGATCTGCGCGCGGATGTTCGACGGGGACGACCACGAGGCGTTCCTGTTGGCCGTGCGGCTCAACGTGTCGCACGGGATGCCGTTGACGATCGCCGATCGGCGCGCCGCCGCGATCCGGATCATCCAGAGCCACCCGCAGCTGTCCGACCGGGCGATCGCCTTCACCGCCGGGCTGGCCGCGAAGACCGTCGGCTCGCTGCGCCGCGGGATGGACGGGCCGCCGGTCGAGGCGCGCATCGGCCGCGACGGGCGGGTCCGCCCGATCAACGGGGCCGCCGGCAGGCAGGCCGCGGCCGAGCTGATCGCCGTGCATCCGGAGGCGACGCTGCGCCGGATCGCTCAGGAGGCCGGCATCTCGGTGGAGACCGCGCGCAGTGTCCGGGCGCGCCTGCGCGCCGGCGAGGACCCGGTACTGGACAGGCGGACCCGCCCGGATCGCGGTGACCGTGGCGTGGACCGGCAGATGACGGTGAAGCTGCCGGAGGCCGACCCCTCCCAGGAGCTGCGCTCGCTGCTGGACACCATCCAGCGGGATCCGTCGCTGCGCTACACCGAGTCCGGCCGGGTGCTGCTGCGCTGGCTGGGCCCGCGGGTGCTGGTGCCCGACGAGATCCCGCTGTCGCTGAGCCACATCCCGCCGCACTCGCGGCTCAATCTCGGGTCTTTGGCGCGGTCCTGCGCGGCGGCGTGGATCCAGCTCGCGATGGGGCTGGAGGACGAGTACGGCCACACCGGCTGAGAACCCGGCGGGAACGACGGGCCGGTGTCCTGGTGGACACCGGCCCGTTCCGTGCGGTGTGTCAGCGAGAGCGTGTGCTGCTCGACGCCGCCACCCGGATCCGCAGCCACAGCCGCCGCAGATAGGGCACGTGGGGCGGTGCCGTGCCGTTGCTCGCGTACTCGCCCGGAGGCACCCCGATCCGGTCGGGGTGCACGCAGACCGGGACGCCCGACTCCGGGATGGTGCGGTAGCCGATCTCGCGGTCGAACCGGGTCGACGACTTCGGCCGGTCCGCCACGTCGAACGCGCCCACCCGGAACCACCGGACCGGGCAGGCCCTGCAGAACGGCGAGGTCCGCCGCTGCGACCCGCTCATTCCGCCTCGCTCAGCCGGGTGGCGAGGGCGGCCACGGTCGGCGCCTCGAAGAGGGTACGCAGCGCGACCGGACGCTCGACGACCTCACCGACCCTGTTGACGACCGCGACCGCCAGCAGCGAGTGGCCGCCCAGCTCGAAGAAGTTGTCCCGCAGGCCGACCCGCGGCACGGCCAGCACCTCCGCCCAGATCGCGGCGATGCTCTCCTGAAGCGGAGTGCTCGGCGGCTCGTACTCGGCCGCCCCGGCCCACTCCGCCTCGTCGTCGGGCCGCGGCAGCAGCGCCCGGCTGAGTTTCCCGCTCGGCGTCCGCGGCAGCTCGGTCACCGTCAGGTAGGCCGCCGGCACCATGTAGTCGGGCAGCCGGTCGGCGAGGAAGGCGCGCAGCTCGGCGGCGGCCGGTGGGGCCTGCGGGTCCGGCACCACGTACGCGACCAGGCGCCGGTCGCCGACGCCGTACCGGTGGGCGCCGACGGCGCACTCCAGCACCTGCGGGTGTCCGGTCAGGACGGTCTCGATCTCGGCGACCTCCACCCGGAACCCGCGGATCTTCACCTGGTCGTCGAAGCGGCCGATGAACTCCAGCTGCCCGGCGGCGTTCCAGCGGACCCGGTCGCCGGTGCGGTACATCCGGGCGCCGTCGCCGAACGGGTCGGGCAGGAACCGCTCCGCCGTCAGCTCCGGGCGGCCCAGGTATCCGCGGGCCAGCGGGGTGCCGCCGACGAACAGCTCACCGGCGACCCCGGGCGGCACCGGCCGCAACTCGGAGTCGAGCACATAGGTGCGGGCGTTGTCGAAGGGCCGGCCGATCGGTGGCAGCGCCGGCCACCGCGCGGGGTCCCCGCTGAGCTGGTACGAGGTGGCCAGGTGCACCTCGATCGGCCCGTACTGGTTGAACAGTGTGCAGCCGGGCAGCCGGGTGAAGAACTCCCGGATCGCCGGGGTGGCCTGTAACTGCTCGCCCGCGGTGAGCACCGCGCGCAGCGACGGCGGGAACCGGTCGAGGCGCACGGCGAGCTCGGCCATGCCCTGCAGGGCCACGAACGGCATGAAGACCCGTTCGATGCGCTGGGTCTCGATGACGTCGAGCAGACGCTCGAAGTCGTGCCGAACCTCCTCCTCGACCACGACCAGCGTCTCGCCCACCGCGAGGGTGGTCATCACCTCCTGGTAGAAGATGTCGAAGCTCAGCGCCGCCCACTGCAGGGTCCGGCCGCGGCCGCCGGGGCCCTGGCGCTGCTGCCACCGCACCTGGTTGAGCAGGGCTCGGTGGGACATGGCCACGCCCTTGGGCCGGCCGGTGGACCCGGAGGTGTAGAGCACCCAGGCGGTGTTGCCGGGGTCGGCCAGGTTCGGCGGGACCGCGGCGCCGGCCGTGGCGCCGTCCGGCATGCGGTATGCCAGCACCGGCGCGGACCCGTCCGGGCCGGTGTCGGCGCCGGGCGGGGCGATCAGCAGCCGCAGCTGCGCGTCCTGCGCGATCAGCTGCTGGCGGGCGGCCGGATAGGTGGGGTCGATCGGGACGCAGGCCCCACCGGACTTGAGCACCGCCAGGTTGGCGACCAGCATGTCGAGGGAGCGGGGCAGCGCGATGCCGACCCGCTCGTCGGGTCCCACGCCCCGCTCCCGCAACTGCCACGCCAGGGCGTTGGCCCGCTCGTCCAGTTCACGGTAGGTCAGTTCCCGCCCGCCGAAGACCGCCGCGACGGCGTCCGGGGTGGCAGCGACCTGCCGCTCGACCACCTGGTGCAGGCAGACGTCGTCGTCGTGCCGGGTGACCGGGCCGTTCCAGACCTCGAGGACCTCGTGCCACCGCTCGGCGGACATCAGGGGCAGGTCGTCGATCGGCACGGCCGGTGTGGCGACCACCCCGGCCAGCAGGGTGACCAGGTATTCGGCGAGGCGCTGCATGGTGGCGCGCTCAAAGAGCGCGGTCTGGTACTCCAGCCCGACGACCAGCCCCCCGGTCTCGTCCTCCTGGGCGAAGAGCGTGAGGTCGAACATCGCCTTGCGCTCGTCCGGCTCGATCGGGGTGACGGTCAGCCCGTCGAGCATGTCGAACGGCTCGGCCCTGAGGTAGGTGAACAGCACCTGGAACAGCGGCTGCACGGCCATGTCCCGCTGCGGCCGCAGCTCGGCCACGAGGCGGTCGAACGGCGCGTGCCGGTGCTCGTAGGCCTCCAGCAGCCGCGGCTGGAGCTGACCGAGCAGCTCGGTGAAGGTCGGCCGCCCGGCCAGGTCGGCGCGCAGCACGACCGGGTTGACGAAGTGGCCGATGTTGGCGTCGACGTCCGGGCGCGCCCGCCCGTCGACGATCATCCCGACGCTCACGTCGGTCTGCCCGCTCCACCGGTACAGCAGCGTGTGAAAGGCCGCCAGCAGCACCATGAACAGCGTGGCGCCCTCCTGCCGGGCCAGCCGGCGCAGCCCGTCGGCCACGTCGGGCGGCACCGGCACCTCGAGGTTGTCGCCGTCGAGTTCGGCGGTGGCGGCCCGGGGGCGGTCGGTCGGCAGGTCGAAGGTGTGCGGTGCGCCGGCCAGCCGCTGCGTCCAGTAGTCCATGTGCCGCCTGGTCTCGGCGGCGTCCCGGCTGTTCTGCCACAGGGCGTAGTCGGCGTACTGCATGCTCAGTTCGGGCAGCTCGGCCGGGGTGCCGGTCCGGTGGGCCCGATAGAGGGTGCGCAGCTCCTGGTAGAGGTTGGCGTGCGAGGGCCCGTCGAGCACCAGATGGTACGACCGGAACACCAGCACGTGCTCGGTGGGCGAGAGTCGGATCAGCTCGGTCCGGAAGTTCTGCGGCACGGAGATGTCGAACCGGTACTCGGCGTACATCCGCTTGCGGTCGTTGAGCCACTGCTGCTGCTCGCCGGCGGACCTGTCGGAGATGTCCAGGAAGGTGAAGCGGTCGTCGCCGGGCGGATCCACCACCTGCACGCCGATGCCGTCGCGCGCCGGGAACGCCGTACGCAGGATCTCATGCCGTCGGATGATCTCCGCGATCGCCGACCGCAGCGCCGCCACGTCGAGGTCGCCGCTGATGGCGTGCAGCGCCGTCTGGTTGTATGCCGCACCCAGCACGCCCATCTGCTCGAGGAACCACATGCCCTGCTGGTGGTCGGAGAGCGGGATGACGTCCGGCCGGGCGGCCGGCGCCGGGTCGGCGCGCATCGCGGCGATCACCTCGTCGCGCCGCTCGCGGAGCATCGCCAGCCGTTCACCGTCGAGCGCGCCGGCGGGCCGGTAGCGCAACCGGCCGTCCTGCAGCCACAGCTGTACGCCGGCCACGCGCAGTTCTTCCAGGAAGTCGGAGATCGCTATCACGGGCTGCCCTTTCTCGGCGGACCGCTCAGCGGGTGCTGAGCGGACGCAGGTCGGTCCAGTGCTGCGTGACGTAGTCCAGGCACGCCTGCCTGCTGTCCTCGCCGTGGACGATGCGCCACCCGGCCGGCACCGCCCGGCGGCTGGGCCACAACGAGTGCTGTTCCTCGTCGTTGACGAGCACCAGGAAACGGCCTTCCGAGTCGTCGAACGGGTTCATCTCGACTCCCCTTTCACGAGGGTTGGGTACGCGGCGGCCGAGCGGGCCTCGCGGTCGCGCTCGACCTGCTGCCGCGGATAGACGAAGGGCAGCAGCAGACCCGCCATCGATGTGGTGACCAGCGCCATCAGGACCATGAGCGAGTACAGCCCCTGGTCGAGCAGGCCGATCTCGAGACCGACCGCGAGCACGATCAGTTCGGTGAGTCCCCGGGTGTTGACCAGCAGGGCCAGCGCGGTGCTGTGCCGGGGTGACACCCGCACGAGCCGCGCGGCCGTGAAGGCGCCGGCCATCTTGCCGCCGATCGCGATCAGCAGGATCAGCAGCAGGAGGCCGAACTCGCGGGAGTCCATCCCGGACAGGTTCACCGCGAAGCCGGCGACCACGAAGAAGGGCGGTAGCAGCACGATCCGGTCGAACCGCTCGACCCAGGGCAGCACCCGTCGGCGCAGGTCGGCGGCGCCGGAGCGGGGCATCACCGCCCCGAGCAGGAACGCGCCGAAGATCAGGTGCAGTCCCATCCACTCGGTCGCCGCGGACGACAGCCACAGCGCGCCGGCGATCACGACCAGCAGGCCGGCGCCGCGGGTGATCCGGGCGGCGGACCCCCGTTCCGGTCCGGCCGGGCGGCGCCGCGCGAGTCGGGCCAGCGCCGGTCGCACCACCCCGACGAGGATCGCCACGAAGGGCAGCACCAGCAGCATCCGCCAGGGCCAATCGTCGCCGTACGAGAGGGCGACCAGCACCGCGAGCATGGCCCAGGCGACGACGTCCCCGACCGCGGCCACGGCCAACGCCAGGCCGCCGACGGGCGTGTCGATCAGCTGGCGGTCGGTGAGGATCCGGGCCAGCACCGGGAACGCGGTGATCGACATCGCCGTGCCGACGTACAGGCAGAACAGCACCGCGGTCCGCCCGGAGCGATCGCCGACGATGCCGATCGCGAAGAGGCTGCCGAGGACGAACGGCACGACCATCGACCCGATCGACAACGCCAGCACGATCCGGCTCTGCCCGCTCAGCGGGCTGTCGGCCAGATGCAGGCCCACGAGGAACATGAAGACGCAGACGCCGATGGAGGCGATCGTCGCGAGCGCCGGGCGGATCTCGGCCGGGAACAGCGTCCGCGTGATCGCGCCGTGGAACAGGGTCGGGCCGAGCAGGATGCCGCCGGCGATCTCGCCGATCACCTCCGGCTGGCCGATCCGGCGGCACAGGAGCCCGAGGACCCGGGCGACAACGATGATCACCAACAGGGCGAGGAACAGCGGCGCAACCGCACCCATCGTCATCCGTCCATCCCTTCGCCCGCCACCGCGTGATCGACAGTAGGCAGGACCAGCCGGGGCGGCGCAGTCACGCGAACCGGCGACGAGACGACCGGCGCCGGGCCGGCCCATCCCCTGCGGCACAGGGCGTTTGCGCACGTCAGAGGCGAGTGTGGCCCACCGAGATGAAGGATCTTACGGTTGCCGCCGGAGCGAGTTCATGTCCCCGATTGGCGCGACCGGCGGGCCAACCTCAACGGTCGGATAATCGCTAGTGGCTGTAGATCACGGCCTCTCGATCGATAGCGTTGGATCATTCCGGTGGCCGGTCACGGCCATGGGACGCGCTGCCGTGTGCCCGCTGTACGGGGTGCCCGGCGGCGGCCCCATGGTCCGCCTGCCACTGGGCCAGATGATGGAGAACCCATCCAGGTGCCTACCGGGGGAATTGTGCTTCGCGTTGATGCCCTGATCAGCAGCCCGATCTATCTCGTCGGCCTCATGCAGATTCTCTCCGATGAAGGGATTGCCCTCGTCTCGACCCGCCAGTCTCCCGCCGATCCGATGTCCTGGCTCGCCGACGCGGCCCTGATCGACGACGACGCCCTCGGGGCGGCGGACTGCCTGGACGAGGTCGCCGAGGCGGCCCGGACCACGGCGGTCCTGGTCCTGCACAACGACTGGTCGTTACCGGCCGAGGAGTATCTGCAGGCCGGCGCCAAAGGTGTGATCCACAAACACGAGTCCGCCGAGAACCTGGTCGCGGCGCTGCGAGCCGTGACCGCCGGCGCGCAGGTGTTGCCCGAGGGCCACACCGCAACATCTCGATCGGAACGTCACGAACCATCGGTACTGAACCTCTCGGAGCGCGAGGAACAGGTGCTCAGCCAGATCTCCCGGGGCTTGACCCACGGACAGATCGCCACCCGGCTCGGCATCAGCCCGCACACCGTCGACACGTATGTCAAGCGCATCCGCGCCAAGCTCGGCGTCGGCAACAAGGCCGAGCTCACCCGGGTTGCGCTGCTCAGCCGGCTGACCAAGGCCGTCGCCTGACCGGAGGCCGCATGCCCCTCGCCGTCCGTCCCCCCGACCAGCAGGTCACCACCGAACTTCAGGCGGTCGAGCACCGCCGGCAGCGGGCCCTCGTCGACGCCGACCTGGAAGCCCTGGACGAGATCTTCGACGACAGCCTCGTGCACACCCACGCGCACGGCATCACCCACACCAAGACCCAGCTCCTGGAGCACACCGCCAGCCGGCGACCCTATCTCGGCATCACCCGGGGCGAGTTGCTCATCCGGCTCGTCGGCGACGTCGCCGTCATCACCGGCCCGCTCACCAACCTTCTGCGTACGCCGGACGGCGGCGAACGCACCCTCGCGGGCGTCGCCACCCAGATCCTGCGCCGCGACGAGCGCGGCGGCTGGCGCTTCATCAGCTTCCAGATGACCCCGTACGCCCAACCGAAGTGAGGTACCCATGACCGGTGACCAGTACGCGCTGGAGAGAGGACATCTGCCGCCCACCACGTACGGGGTGCGGCTGGTCGGCAGGGCGCAGGTCAACAACCCGTCCGGGGCCGGCCTCGAACGGCACATCTGCGACCTGGCGGCGTACCGGAATCATGCCTTTCTGACCGCCTACCGTGAGCCGACCTGTGAGCGGACCGGCGCCTATGTCATCGACATCAGCGATCCGCGGGCGCCGTTCGAGGTCGAGAGCGCGTTCATGGAGACCACGACAGGGAACTACGTCGGTGAGGGTCCCGGCGTCATCGAGGTCGACAACGAGTACTTCCGCGGTGCGCTGTTCGTCCACGGCAACGAGATCTACGCCCAGGCACACGCCCCGGACCCGACCGGGCCGCGCCAGCGGGGCGGCATCAACATCTGGGACGTCACCGACCCGGAGCACGCCCGGCTGCTGACCGCCCACGCCGGCGACTACACCGACGTCGACGGCTCACCGCTGGAGCAGGCCGTCGAGGTCTACTACGTGTTCCCGTGGACCAACGACCTCACCGGCCGGACCTACGTCGCCATGGTCACGGTCAAGATCACGACTGACATCTGCATCATGGACATCACCGACCCGCGCAACCCGACGATGGTCAACTCCCTCGACCTGCGGGTGTCACCGTTCGGCGTAGTCCAGGAGTCACCGCCGGGCCTCAACTCGGTGTTCGCCCACGCCGTCAGCGTGCAGCGGACCGGCGACCGCTATGTCATGAACGCGACGTACTGGGACGGCGGGTACGTCCTGCTCGACGTGACCGACCCGACGCCGGGCAACGTCTCGATGATCGCCCAGTCCTGCTACGCCGAGTTCGACGAGGAGCGCGCCAAGCGCGGGCAGCAGGTCGCGCCGGAGGGCAACGCCGAACACTCAGCTCTCTCCCCCGACGGCCGGTACCTGGTCGGCGCCGACGAGAACTACGAGGCGGTCCGCCTGATCGGCACCATCACGTCGGGACCGGACGCCGGCCTGGAGTTCACCGCGGCGTGGAGCCCGGACACCGCGCCGATCGACGACGAGAACGGCATCTCCGGCACACCCACCTTCGTCGGCAACGGCTGCCCGGGCACGGTCCCGCCCGGCCGTGGGATCGCGCTCATGGAGCGTGACGCCTCGCTGCTGACCGCCGGGTCGAATCCGGGGTGCTCGTTCCAGGAGAAACTGGACGCCGTCGCCGCGGCCGGCTACCAGGCGGGCATCGTCTTCAACCGCCAGGGTCCGGACGCACTGCACCAGTACCCCACGTCGGCCAAGGGACCGATCCCGCTGATCTTCGTCAACCGCCTCACCGGTCTGCGGCTGCTCGGGGTGACCGGCGTGACCGAGGAGACGGCCGGCTCGACCGCGACACCGGCCACGCCGGCCATCCCCGCGATCGACCTCCGGTCGGTGTTCAACGGATGGGGCTACCTGCGGCTGTTCGAGGTGGACATCGCGGGCGGATCACTCACCCAGATCGATACGTACGCCACCCCTGAGTCGCAGGACCCGAAGTACGCGACCGGCTTCGGTGACCTCTCGGCTTCGCACGTCGCGATCGACCCGGACCGCCGGCTGGTCTACGCCACCTTCTACTCCGGCGGGTTGCGTGTGCTGAGCTACGGCCCGGACGGCCTGCGGGAGGTGGGCGCCTACTGCGAGCCCGGCAACGACTTCCTGGGCGTGGTGGTCCACAAGGTCGGTGACAAGAACTACGTGCTGGTCACCGACCGCAACTACGGGCTGTACATCTTCGACGTCTGACCACGGAACGCTGGTGGCGGGTCTCCGAGGAGGCCCGCCACCAGCGTCAGGTCCCGGTTACGGCCAGGCGAGGCAGAAGGGGTGCCCGGCCGGGTCGGTGTAGACCCGGAAGCCGGTGCGCGCGGCCGGGTCGTCGACCGATTTCACCAGCCGCCCGCCCAGCTTGAGCACCTTGTCGTGAGCGGCTTCGAGGTCGTCGAGGTAGAAGTCGAGATGAACCTGCTGCGACGAGGCCCCGTCCGGCCACACGGGCGGCACGTGGTCGGGGGCGAACTGGACGGCCAGGTGCCACTCCCCCTCGACCCACACGTTGTGCCACGTGTCCTTCGCCTCGACCGTGCCGTCCAGCAGCCCCGCCCAGAATGCGCTTTCCGCGTCGAGATCTGCCGTCTCGAAAACGATTGTCCGGCGCCTGAATTCCACTAGCCCACCCTCTCCGACCGACGTCGTACCCAGCGGAATCATTCTTGCCGCACCCCTCGCCCTGCGCGGTGCCCCATGTTTTGGGGAAGCGTGCGGCGGCCGATAGTGTCGGCTCGTGTCGAGTCCTGGAGACGTGCCGCCGGAAATCCTGGCCCGGTTGCGACCCATCTGCCGGCAGCTACCGGAGTCCTACGAGGAACCGGCCTGGATCGGCGTGCGCTGGCGGATCCGCACCCGGACCTTCGCCCATGTCTACACGCCCGACGCGGACCGCTTCGCGGTCTACGAGCCCTATGTCGTCGCAGGTCAGCCACCGGTGGTGATGACCTTCCGGGTGCCCGTCGACGACCTGCTCGGCCTGACCGCCGACGGGTTCCCGTATTTTCGCGCCGACTGGGGCCACAACGTCGTCGTCGCCGTCCTCGGCGACCACACCGACTGGACCGAGCTCGCCGAACTGATCACCGACAGCTACCGCGAGATGGCCCCGAAGTTCCTCGCCGCGCGGGCCGCCCTGCCGCCACCGATCAGCTGAGCACCGCCGTCCCCGTTTTACGCGGCACGGCCTCCCGATATTAAGTCCCTAGAATTTAATCATGCGTCGATTCCTCGTGCATCCCATTGTTCTGGTCGCGGTAATGGGCGCCGCCGTAGCGCCGGCGAACGCCGCGACCGCCGTTCCGCACATCCGCGGAACCAGCACGGTGCCGGTCTACTCCTACGCCGATGCGATCCGGGAGAGCGTCTGGGTGCGGACCCCGCTGGACAACGACTACGACGGGGTGCCCGACAAGGTCGCCGTGGACATCGTGCGGCCGCGGACCGGCAACGTCCGGGTGCCGGTCATCATGCAGGCGTCGCCCTACTACGGCTGCTGCGGGCGCGGCAACGAGAAGGAACTCAAGGAGTACGACGCGGCCGGCACGATCGCCAAGCTGCCGCTCTTCTACGACAACTACTTCGTACCGCGCGGCTACGCCGTCATCGCCGTGGACCTCGCCGGCACCAGCCGGTCCACCGGCTGCACGGACACCGACGGGCGCGAGGACACGCTCGGCGCGAAAGCCGCCATCGACTGGCTCAACGGCCGGGCCGAGGCCACCTACGCCGACGGAACACCGGCCGTGGCGACCCGTTGGAGCAACGGCCGGGTCGGCATGGTCGGCAAGTCGGCGGACGCGACGGTGACCAACGGGGTGGCGGCCACCGGCGTCGACGGGCTGAAGACCGTCGTGCCGATCGCGGCGACCTCCAGCGGGTACGACTACACCCGGCGCAACGGCGTGCTGGTCGCCCCGAAAATGAACGTGTACCTGTTCAACCTGGTCACCAGCCGCCCGGCCGAGGCCTGCGCCCAGACTCTGGAGCGCATCGACACCGGCAGCGACGACGCGACCGGCGACTACAACGCCTTCTGGGCGGAGCGCGACCTGCGGCCGCATGCGTCGAAGGTACGGGCCTCGGTCTTCCTGGTGCACGGTCTCAACGACGGCAACGTGATGACCAACCACTTCGCGCTGTGGTGGAACGCGCTGAGGGTGCCCCGCAAGCTGTGGCTCTCCCAGGGCGGCCACCTCGACCCGTTCGACTTCCGCCGCGACGAGTGGGTCCGCACGCTGCACCGCTGGTTCGACTTCTACCTGCAGGGCCTGCGCAACGGCATCGACCGGGAGTCGCCGGTGTCCATGGAGACCTCCCCCGGCACGTGGACCGACCAGCCCACCTGGCCCGCCCCCGGTGCGCGCCAGGTGCGGGTCCGCCTCGGCGACGGCGAGCGAACCTGGGTGGACGACCCCGACCTCTGGGCGGACGCCGCCGCGGCCGACCCGAACGCACAGGTCGCCGGCCGGATCGCGTTCCTCTCCGCCCCGCTCACCCGCGACCTGCGGATCTCCGGCATCCCCGCCGTGACCGTGCGCGTCCAGGTCGACAAGCCGACCACCGCGCTCACCGCCCGCTTGGTCGACTACGGCACGATCCCGCGGGTCAACACCGTCTGGCCCAACGAGGGCATCCGTACGCTGGACGCCGAATCGTGCTGGGGCGAGTCGACCGCGGCCGACGACGCGTGTTACCGAGACACCGTCGCGGACGTGGTGACCAGCGACCACGCCATCCTGTCCCGCGGCTGGCAGGACGCCGCACACCGGGTCTCCCTGCGCTTCCGGGTCCCGCTGCAGCCCGGCCGGTGGTACTCGATCAGGGTGCCGATGCAGGCCATGGACCAGACGGTCCGGGCCGGGCACGTGCTGGGCCTGACCTTGCAGCAGAGCGACTTCGAATACACAACCCCCACCACGACGGGCGCGACCGTACGGATGGACCTGAGCGGAAGTCACCTGACGCTGCCGGTGGTGGGCAGTGCCCGGTTGTCGCACCTGGCAGCGGCGGCGCCGCGGGTCGAGGCGACCGCGACCACCAGCCGCCACAAGGCCATCGAGCGGCAGCGGAAGTCCTAGATGTACTGAGCGGATGATCGACACGGCGGCGGGCCACGGCCCGCCGCCGTGCGGCGTCTAAGTCAACGAGGTTCTGAACGCCGACGAGGGCCGGCCGGCGCGAGACCCGGGTGGGCGGTGGGCTCACGCCGGCCGGAGTCCGCCACGTGCAGGTACCCCCTACCTCGGCGGACGTCTGTTTTCGGCTGCTACGGCGGGAAGGCGGCGCTCGATTCTCACCACGACGCCTTGCGCACCCCGGGCATCTCGCCACGCAGGGCCAGCGCGCGGAAACGCACCCGGGACAATCCGAACCGGGTCAGCACTCCACGCGGGCGGCCGTCGATCTGGTCGCGCGACCGCAGCCGTACGGGGCTGGAGTCGCGCGGCAGCCGGCTGAGCCGGCGGACCGCCTCGGCGCGTACGTCCGGGTCGGTGTCGGGGTGGGCGACCAGCCGCTTCAGCTCCGTCCGCGCCTGAGCGTGCCGAGCGACCAGTTCCTCGCGGCGGGCCTGCCGGTTGACCAGGCTTTTCTTGGCCATCAGCGGGCCTCGCGGAACTCGACGTGTCGGCGCACGACGGGGTCGTACTTGCGCAGGACCAGTCGGTCCGGGTCGTTGCGGCGGTTCTTGCGGGTGACGTAGGTGTAGCCGGTGCCGGCGGTGCTGCGCAGCCGCACGATCGGACGGACGTCGGTCTGCCGGGCCATCAGACCTTCACCCCCTGGTTACGCAGCTCGGCGACGACCTTCTCGATGCCCTTACGGTCCACGGTCTTCAACGCCTTGGCCGTCAGGGTGAGGCTGACCCACCGCCGCTCCGAGGGCAGCCAGTAACGGTGGTTCTGCAGGTTCGGGTTCCACCGGCGGCGGGTGCGCCGGTGGGAGTGGGACACGGCGTTGCCGAAGCTCGGCTTCGCGCCGGTGACGTCACAACGTCGGGACACAGTGCTCGCTCCTTGATGAGAGTCGTAACGGTAACGACAACGATTTTCAGTCTTACATCAGCCGTTCGGTCACATCCGCGCCGGGTCCTCGACAATCTCGGCGCCGCAGTCGACGTCGAGGCGGTAGCCGATACAGAGCACCGAGTCGATCGACGTCCCTTCACAGCCGCCCGGGCCGAGCTTCAGGTGAACCGTGACGGTGAGGATGTCACCGGCCTGCCGCGCCTTGGCCGCACCCACCGGCACATCCCTGTTCACTTCGACGACTCGGATGTGCTTAGAATGACAATCGTTTTCAAGTAAGTCGAGAGGAACACGATGTCGTCGTCACCACAGGCCCCGACCCGCGCCGTGACCGCCGACGCCGATACCCGGCCGTCGCTGACCGTGCTGTCCGGGTTCTGGCCGGCGGCGACCTTCGCCGTCGCCCGCGCGCTGCTCGCCGCCGACGAGTCGCTGCTGCTGGTGCGGCACGACCTCACCGGGATCCGCGACGGCCTCGTCCGGCGGGTCGTCCGCACCGGCGCCGGCATCATCGAGGACGAGCAGGTCGAACTGAAGCACGGCTGCGTCTCCTGCACCCTGCGCGAGGACGTGCTGCCCACCCTCGCCCGCCTCACCCGCACCAATCCCGGCCAGGACCTGGTGCTGATGCTGCCCGAGGTGGTCGAACCCGAGGCGGTCGCCGCCGCCTGCGCCCACTGCCTCGTCGACGGCGCGCCGATCACCGAGCTTCTCCGCATCGACTCCTACGTCACCGTCCTCGACGCCGAACACCTGCTCGACGGCCTCGCCAGCACCGAAGACCTCACGACGCTGGGTATCCAGGCCGCCGAGGACGACCACCGCGCGCTGGCCGACGTGGTGGTCCGGCAGATCGAGTACGCCGACACCCTGGTGCTCTGGGGACAGTCCCGGGAAGGCGAGTTCGACACCGGCCGGATGGCGATCCTGCTGCAGCGGATGGCACCCTGGGCGACCCACCTGCGAGTCAACGGCGACCTCGTCGACGCCGGCACGCTGAGCCGCCAACTGCGCCACACCCACCGGCACCGCCCGGAGACCCCCGGGGTACTCGCCCGCGGCCTGCAGGGCTACACGCTCGGCGCGCACGAGCCCGAGCCCGACTGCGGGGTCGTCTCCGCCGTCTTCCGCGCCCGCCGCCCGTTCCACCCGCAGCGCCTGCACGACGTCCTCGAAGTGGTCAACGCCGAGGTCATCCGCTCCCGCGGTCACCTCTGGCTGGCCAGCCAACCCGACACAGTGGTCGCCTGGGAGTTCGCCGGCGGCGGCCTGGCCATGGGGTCACTCGGGCACTGGCTGGTGAGCCTGCCCGAGGACCGCTGGGACCACGTGGAGGACCAGCGCCGCCTCGCCGCCGCCCTGGACTGGGACCCCTACTACGGCGACCGGCACCAGCACCTGGTCTTCATCGGCCTCGACATCGACCCCGTCGACCTGCACCGCACCCTCGCTGGCTGCCTGCTCACCGACGCCGAACTCGCCGACGGCGAGGAGACCTGGCGCACCTACCACGACCCGTTCGCCGGCTGCTTCCCCCTGAATACGGAGGAACTGGCCGACACCGACACCGAAGGAGCACGACCCGCATGAAGCCCGGAATCCACCCCGAGTACCGGCCCGTCGTCTACCGCGACAAGGGCGCCGACTTCGCCTTCCTCACCCGCTCCACCGCCACCAGCGACCAGACGATCGAGTGGACCGACGGCAACACCTACCCCGTCATCGACGTGCAGATCTCCTCGGCCAGCCACCCCTTCTGGACCGGCAAGCAGCGCCTGCTCGACACCGCCGGCCGGGTCGAGAAGTTCCGCGCCAAGTACGCCCGCCGCGGACCGCAGGGAAGGTGAGCACCGATGCGCCGGTCGACTGGACCGAGCTGACGCCGCAGCTGGTCGGCGCCAGCCGGCAGGACCAGGCGTGGCACCTGACCGTCGCCCGCGAACTGGTCGCCCCGGCGACCGGCTCGCGGGCGACGTCGGTTGCGGCACCGCCGGTACGGTGCTGACCGTCGCCCGGATGATGGCCAGCGGCCGGGTGGTAGGGGTTGGGCCTCGTGACGGGATGGCGAAGCTCCGCCACGGCCGGACGGCGACACGCGACCGGATCGAGGTGTCTCACCGGGCACGAGGTACGACATGGCACGCCGTTACGCGTACGCCTGGGCCAACGAGCGGGCCGGAACCGCCCCGACGGCCCAGATCGACCCTGACGTCGTCGTGGGACCCACCGCACGGCGACTTCGGCACGAGCTGTCGGCTGAGCCGGCAGCACGGTCGCCGCTCAGCTCAGGGGAGGGCCGACTGGCTGGCCCCAGCCGGCGTCGATCAGCGGGAGCACTCCGCGCACATACCGAAGATCTCCAGGGTGTGGCCGGCGTCAGTGAAGCCGTGCTGGGCAGCCACCTGGCCGGCCCACCGCTCCACCGCGGGCCCGGCCACCTCCACCGTGCGTCCGCACTCACGGCAGACCAGATGGTGGTGGTGTTCACTCTGGCTGCACCGGCGGAACAACTGCTCGCCGCCGGGCAGCCGTGTGGAGTCGACCTCGCCGGCCTCGACCAGCAGCTGCAACGTCCGGTACACGGTGGTGAGGCCGACGCGCGCCTTCCGGGCGAGCAGCATCTGATGCAGGTGCTGCGCCGAATGGAACCCCTCGACCTCGCGCAGCAGTGCCAGCACCTCGCCACGCTGGCGAGTGTTGCGAGTCACCTTCGGCATCGCCTGGATCACCGGGACGTGTCCTCCTGTGCTGGCGGCCGTAGCCTGCGCTGCGCTTCGATCTCACCTTCTACCTGCGATGTCGCCATTATGCGTCGCTGGGACCGCCATCCTGCATCGAGTGCGCGCTCGCCGCGCCAGATCTACGACGGTTCTCCCAGACGCCCGATGACGGGCTGCGACGTCGCGACGGTGAACCCGGACAGCGGTGGTCGAGGCCAGGCGGCCGTCGGGCAGGCAGGCGGGTTCGAGCGCGTGGGCGGCGCGGCGTAGCGCGCGGCGACGGGGGCCGTCGCGGTAGGCGACGGTCACGCTGGCGCCGCGTGGTGGTGGGGTGCTCATCTGCGGAACGCCATCAGGGCGTGGCCGGCGTGCTGGTGGAGCACCGCCGCGTCGGTGAATCCGGCTCGCCGGGCCGCCTCACGGTGCCAGTCGGCCGGCGCGACGAATTCTGCCGAGCTGAGGCCGCTGAGCGCAGCCGTCCGCCCGTGACGTACGCGTCCGGCCACCGCCGCAGGACCGCCTCTGCGGTGGTGCCCGGCCCGCCCCCGACGTCGAGTACCCGCCGCGGTGGGCACCCGTGGACCTGTTCGACGGCGGCGAGAGCGGCGGCGAGGAGAACGTCGCGGCCGGGCTGGTAGTGGTGCATCATGGTCTCCCAGTCGCGCCGCCACCGGACGGCGTCCCCGGCTGCCAGGGTGGTCGCCATCGTCAGACCGGAACCGGGTCGGCGTGGTCATGCAGGTCGCCGAGGTCCCATCCGGGGAACGGGTCCGGCAGCGCCCGCCACGCTTCCGGTCCGGCGGCGATCTCGGTGTCGGTGAGCAGGCAGGCGACCAGGGCGGCCCGCAGGCCGTCGCCGTCGAGGCGAACACCGATGAGGACGAGTTCCTGCTGCCGGTCACCGAAGATCGGATGCCAGCGCGACTCCAACTCGGCCCGCTCGGCGGGATCCTCCGGCCACTCCCCCGACACCACCACCGGGACGCCGACCGGGTCGCACCGCCCGGACGGGCCGGCCTGCGACCACAGCGCCTGCACGTCCGGGCGGCTGGCAAGCCACAGGAAGCCCTTCGACCGTACGACCCCGTAGGCGTCCAGACCGTCGGCGAGCAGGTCCCACAGCCGCTGCGGGTGAAACGGGCGGTGGTCGCGGAACACGATGCTGGAGATGCCGTACTCCTCGGTCTCCGGCACGTGCCCGCCGTTGAGCTCCGCCACCCAACCGGGCGCGGTCTCCGCCCGTTCAAGGTCGAACCGGCCGGTGTGCAGGATCTCCGCCGTCGGCACCCGCCCGTGCACGGCCCGGACCTGACGGGCGGCCGGGTTCAGGCGGGCCAGCAGCGCCTCCACCACCGCCAGATCCTCCGGCGCGACCAGGTCGGTCTTGTTGACCACCAGCACGTCGGCGAACTCGATCTGGTCGACCAGCAGATCCGCGATACCGCGGTCGTCCCCCTCGTACGCGGCCAGCCCCCGCGCCTCGAGGCTCTCCCCCGCCTCGATCAGGCCCCGCAGGCCCGCCGCGTCGACCACGGTGACGGTGGTGTCCAGACGGGCCACGTCGTCGAGCACCTGCCCGTCCTCCACGCCGAAGGCGAATGTCGCCGCCACCGGCATCGGCTCGGAGATGCCACTGGACTCGATCAGCAGGTAGTCGAAGCGACCCTGCCGGGCCAGCCGGGCCACTTCGTCGAGCAGGTCGTCGCGCAGGGTGCAGCAGATGCAGCCGTTGGTCAGCTCGACCAGCCGCTCCTCGGTGCGCGACAGCGCCCCGCCGTCACGGACGAGCGCGGCGTCGATGTTGACCTCGCTCATGTCGTTGACGATCACCGCCACCCGCAGCCCGTCCCGGTTGGCCAGCACGTGGTTGAGCAGGCTGGTCTTTCCCGCGCCCAGGAATCCCGACAGCACCGTCACCGGCAACCGACCGGTCACGGCTGATCCACCACCTGACGCCCCTTGTACAGGCCACAGTGGGCGCAGGCCCGGTGCGGCACCACCATCTCCTTGCGGGGACAGGGGCAGGGGGTCAGTTGCGGCACGCTCGCCTTCCACTGCGCGCGCCGGTGCCGGGTGTTGGACCGCGACATCTTCCGCTTCGGTACGGCCACGGGGTCTCCTTCTTCGAGGGGTCGTGAGACTGGTTTCGTTTCTCGCTCAGCCCAGCGGTACGGGCAGCGCCTCCCGGAACAGGCCCTGCTCGATCCACACCGCCGCGCGCACTCCGTCGGCGACGGCCTGGCTGACCAGGGTGAGCCCGTCGGGCAGGGCCGCCTGTCGGGCGAGGTCCCCGGCGGCGTACACACCGGGGACGGTGGTCCGGGAGAATTCGTCGACCCGCACGTACCCGTCCGGCAGCAGCTCCGCGCCCAACTGCGCGGCGAACGGGGCGCCCTGGACGGTCGGCGCCCGGTGGAAGACGGCCTGCCGGGTCAGGACCGTCCCGTCGGTGAACCGCAGCTCCAGCGCGCCGGGCTCACCGGCGAGTTCGTCCAGCGGCGTCTCGACCAGCCGGATCCGCAGCTTCGTCAGGTTGTCCAGCACCGGCTGCGGGAGGGTGTGCGGTCCGTGGGTCGCGACGACGACGTCGTCGCTGTACCGGTCGGCGAGGTACGCGGCCAACATCACCTGGGCCGGATCGCGCCCCAGCACCCCGAGGCTCTTCCCGCGTGCCTCCCAACCGTGGCAGAACGGGCAGTGAAAGACGCCCCGCCCCCACCGCTGCGGCACGCCGGGCACCGGCCAGGGCTGGTCGACCTGACCGGTCGCGAGCAGCAGGCGGCGGGCCTGCTCGACGGACCCGTCCTGAAGGATGACGGTGAAGGCGTCGGCGGTGCCGGCAACGCTGTCCACCCGCGCCTGCCGTACCTCGACGGCGGGGTGGGCGGCGAGTTCCCGGCGACCGTCGGCGAGCAGTTGCAGCGGCGGGTGGCCGTCCCGGCCGAGAAGCATGTGGACCCCGTCGGCGGGGTGGTTGCGCGGCGGCCCGCCGTCGAGGAGCAGGGTCCGGCGCTGCTGCCGACCGAGGACCTGCGCGGCGCTGAGGCCGGCCGCGCCGGCACCGATGATGATGACGTCGTACACGTGGGAGCTCCTTGTCAGCGGACGGCGTCGGCGACGCCGGCGACGGTGGATGCGGCGAGGAAGTCCTGGATGCTCATCCCGGCGAGGCCGTTGCGGGCGAGCGCGGCGAGGGCCCGGACGGCGAGCAGGGAGTCTCCGCCGAGGGCGAAGAAGTCGGCGGCCCGGTCGTGCACCGGCTCGCCGAGAACGGCGCCGAAGACTGCGGCGATGCGCTGTTCGAGGTCGTCTCGCGGCGGGCCGGGTACCGGTCCGGCGTCGCCCGGCTCCGCCGTCCCGTCCGGGTTCGGCGCGTCGTCCGGCTGGCCGAGGCGTACGCCGGGCACCGCAACCGCCGGGTCGGCGACCGCCGGTAGCGACACCGGGGCGGTCCAGGTCTCCGGGTCGGCCAGGGCGGCGGCGTACGCGGTGAACTCCGCGAACGCCCGGTCGACCTGCGTCCGGTCGAAGATCTCCTCGACCGTGCTGAACACGACCGCCAGCTCGTCGTGCAGTTCGAACAGCCGCGCCTCCAGCGCGACCTGGGGAGTGCGTAGCTGGTGGTGGTGGTCGGCGACGTCGACCGCTCCGAGGGGGCCGGCGTGGCGGGGCGCCGGCTCCCCCATCGCCGCGTCCATGCCGATGGTGCTGAGGAAGACCACCGGGGCGATCGGCCGGTGGGTGCCGCGGCGGCGGGCCAGGTCCCGGGCAACCTCGACTCCGGAGACGAGGTTGTGGGCGGCGTGATCGCCAAGCCGCCGGTGGATGTGCGCGGCGAGTTCGGCGACCGTGGCGTCCGGGGTCAGGTCCAGCGGCAGCAGCATCGTCGAGGCGAAGGCGCCGACCACCCGGTGTACGTCGGGATGCAGCGGGAGGCGGTTGAGCTGAAGGGTGTTGAGCAGCATCCGGTGGTGACCGGCCCAGCGGGCCAGCACGGCCCCGTACCCGGCGAGCAGGGCGCTGGACGGCGTGACGCCGTGGTCCGCGCACCGTTGCCGAACGGCGGCCCAGGTCGCGGCCGGGAGCCGGGACTCCCGGTTGGTCATCGTCACCGGCGTCACGGTGCGGGGGTCGCGGGTCAGCGGCAGGGCCGGTGGCTGCGGCAGGTGTGCCAGGTGGGCACGCCACCAGTCCCGGTCGGCGGTCCAGGCCGGGCTGGCGGGTAGGTCCGACAGGGTGGTCACGTAGTCGGCGAAGTCCACGTCGAGCGGTGGCAGGGTGGCGTTCCAGTCGGCGGCCAGGGTCAGCAGTTCCCGGGTGAGCACGTTGGAGGACCACCCGTCGACCAACAGCAGGCTCAGCGACAGGTGCAGCCGTCCGTGGCCTGCGGGCAGCAGGGTCAGCCGGATGTCGACGCCAGGACCGTGGGTGGGGTCGGGGCCGTGGTGGCTCATCTCCCGGCGTACCTGGGTCAGCCGGGCCTGCGGCTCCGGGTCCGCGCGCAGGTCGAGCACCCGGGGCGTGGGAATCGCGCCGGGCGCGTCCAGGGGCAGGACCCGCTGGTGCCCGTCGGGGGTGACGCGGGCGCGCAGGGTGGGCTGGCGGACGGCGAGACGGCGCAGGGCGTCGGCCAGCGCGTCGGGCGCCTCATCCGGGTCGACGTCGCTCAGCCCGAGGTCGAGGTAGTAGTGGGCGGAGTCGTAGGAGAGTTCCCAGCCGTGCTGCTGCCCGACGAAGTAGCCCTGCTGCAACGGGAGCAACGGGAAGGGAGCCTGCGGATCGTCGCGGCGGCGCAGCTGGACCGGCAGCGCGGCGGCAGACACGCCGCCGGAGCTCCGGCGACTGGTCAGTGCGACGAGCTCAGCCAGAGTGGTGTCCACCCGGACGTCGGTCAGTGCGAGCTGCACCCCGAGCCGGCGCCGCACCAGGGCGGACATCCGCACCGCCAGCACGGAGTCGCCGCCCAGGCGCAGGAAGCTGACGTCGGCCGGGACGGCATCCGGGTCGAGGTCCAGCAGCTCGCCCCAGATTTCGGCCAGGGTGCGGGTGGGGTCGTCGGCGAGGACGGCCGGGGTGGCGGACATGGCGATGCAGCCTCCGAATGCGGCGGGCGACCGGGGAACCCGAGCCTAAGTGATAACGGAAACGGTTTCCACTATGGTGATCGTATGAGTGGTGAGTACGAGATCTCCGGGGAGTACCTGCACCTGCTCAGCGAGCCGGCCTGGCAGGCCCTGCGCACGCCGGTGGCCGAGGCTGGCGCTGACGTCGACGAACTGCATGCGTGAGTACGGCACGATCGAGAGCCGGCGCACCAGCAACC